>JBDUBG010000483.1:0-2160 GCA_040004215.1 Pseudolysinimonas sp.
GTCGTCCGGTGACCCTGCCCACGCAGGACATGATCATCGGTCTGCACCACCTGACGACGATCAAAGAGGGTGCGGTCGGCGAAGGCCGTGCGTTCTCGTCGGTCGCCGAGGCGATCCTCGCGAAGGATCAGGGTTCGCTCGATCTCAACGCTGTCGTGCGTATCCGTCTTGAGGGCGTCTACCTCAGTGAAGATGTCGCACCCGAAGGCTTCGTCCAGGGCTCAACCGCCCTGCGCGAGACCTCGCTCGGTCGCGCGATCTTCAACGAGACGCTCCCGGTCGACTACCCGTATGTCGAAGACGTCGCCGACAAGGGCAAGATGAGCTCGATCGTCAACGACCTCGCCGAGCGCTACCCCAAGGTGGAGGTCGCCGCAGCACTCGACCGGATCAAGGACGCGGGCTTCTACTGGGCCACGCGCTCCGGCGTCACGGTTGCGCTAAGCGACATCCTCACCCCGAAGGACAAGCCCGAGATCGTGGCCAAGCACGAGAAGCGTGCCGCCAAGGTCCAGGCCGAGTTCGACAAGGGTCTGATCGATGGCGCCTCGCGTCGTCGTGAGCTGATCGACATCTGGACGGAGGCCACCAACGAGGTCGCCGCCTCGATGCAGGCGAACTTCCCGAAAGACAACAACATCTATCGGATGGTGTCGTCTGGTGCTCGAGGCAACTGGCTGCAGGTGCGTAACATCGCCGGCATCCGGGGCCTGGTGTCGAACCCGAAGGGTGAGACCATCCCGCGTCCGATCATCTCCTCGTACCGCGAGGGTCTGTCGGTGGCCGAGTACTTCATCGCCACCCACGGTGCTCGCAAGGGCCTGGCAGACACCGCTCTGCGTACCGCTGACTCTGGCTACCTGACTCGTCGACTCGTCGACGTCTCTCAGGACGTCATCATCCGTGAGGATGACTGCGGCACGAGCAAGGGTCTTGAGCTGCGCATCGCGGTCAAGCTGGATGACGGCACCCTGGTTCGCGACGAGAACGTCGAGAACTCGGTGTACGCCCGCAGCCTCGCCGAGGACGCGGTCGACGCCAAGGGCAAGGTCGTCGCCGTTGCCGGCGCCGACGCCGGAGACGTCACGATCGACCAGCTGATGGCTGCCGGTGTCGAGACCGTCAAGGTCCGCTCGGTGCTCACCTGCGAGTCGGCGGTCGGCGTCTGCGCAGCCTGCTACGGACGCTCGCTGGCGACCGGCAAGCTCGTTGACATCGGCGAGGCAGTCGGCATCATCGCGGCACAGTCGATCGGCGAGCCCGGAACGCAGCTCACCATGCGTACCTTCCACTTCGGTGGTTCTGCATCGGCGGACGACATCACGCAGGGTCTTCCCCGCGTGACGGAGCTCTTCGAGGCCCGGACCCCGAAGGGTGCCAGCCCGATCGCCGAGGCGGCGGGGCGCGTCACTATCGAAGACACCGACCGTTCGCGTCGCGTCATCCTGACCCCAGACAACGGGGACGAGCCGCACGCGTACCCGGTGCTCAAGCGCGCCACCCTCCTCATCGAGGACGGGCAGCACGTCGAGCTCGGTCAGCAGTTCGTGGTGGGAAACCTCGACCCGAAGGAGGTGCTGCGTGTGCAGGGTGTTCGCGCCGTGCAGCTGCACCTCGTCGACGGTGTGCAGGGCGTCTACCGCAGCCAGGGTGTTCCGATCCACGACAAGCACATCGAGGTCATCGTGCGGCAGATGCTGCGCAAGGTGACCGTCGTGGAGCACGGCGACACCGACCTTCTCCCCGGTGAGCTGGTCGACCGGTCGAAGTACAACGACATCAACCGCGCGACGCTGACCGAGGGCAAGAAGACCGCCTCGGCCCGCCAGGAGGTCATGGGTATCACCAAGGCATCCCTCGCGACCGAGTCGTGGCTGTCGGCTGCGTCGTTCCAAGAGACGACCCGCGTGCTCACGCAGGCCGCCATGGAGGGCAAGTCGGACCCGCTCGTTGGGCTCAAAGAGAACGTGATCATCGGCCAGCTGATCCCGGCCGGTACCGGACTCCACAAGTATCGCAACGTGACCGTCGAGGCCACAGAGGAGGCGAAGGCGGAGCGTTACCCGAACCGCATCTTCACCGACGACTCTGTGTTCAACGAGTCTGACCTGAGCTTCGTCGACTTCGACAGCTTCAGCTCGGACGACTTCACGCCCGGTA
>JBDUBG010000307.1:0-7170 GCA_040004215.1 Pseudolysinimonas sp.
CCACCGAGGGGTTCGCCCGCCCACTCGGTGACGACCCAGCCCTGTGTCGGCGAGCCCTCGAGCGCCACGACGCCGGTGTTTTCGAGATGCTGGCGACCCGGAAAGTCGGGGGCGATGTTGGTCGCGCGAGCCGCCGTCCAGACGCGGATCGCCGCGCCGTGGCTGAACAAGGCAACCGTCGCATCCGTCGCGTGCTCGGCGGCCACCCGGGCGACGTCGGCGTCAAAGCGCCCGTAGAACTCGTGCCCGTCGCCAGCGCCCGGCATGCGCGCGGCGAGGTCGCCGTCGCCCCAGGCCCAGATGACATTGACGTACGCCCGCACCGCCTCTTTGTCTGTGCGTCCTTCGAGGTCACCGGCCTCGATCTCGTGGATGCCGGGCAGCACCACCCGATGCATCTCACCGAGGGTGCGCGCGAGCGGTGCGGCCGTCTGCTGTGTGCGCACCAGGCGGGAGGCGTAGATGCCGTCAATGTGCTCGGATGCCAGGGCGGCTGGCACGGCGGCGGCCTGCACCCGACCGAGCTCCGTGAGCGGAGGACCAGGGGCGGCGGTGTCGAGCTCGCCACGGACGTTGGCTGGCGTCTGTCCGTGCCGAATCAAAAGGAGGCGCATGAGACGTCAGCCTAGGCAGCGCGGCTGACCTTCGCCCGAAGGCGACAGTTCAGCTGGTGCTGCCAGACACCGGTGTGACGGTGAAGCCGCCCTGCCAGTCGCTGATCGTCACGCGGAAGGGCAACGTGGCGCCCTTCGTCGCGACATCGCAGGTGAAGGTCGATCCCAGGGCAAGACTCGACACCGCCGGGCAGGTCACTGTCGATGCGATGTTCTTGGTGGCTAGCTCATGCTGAATCGCGGTCTCGACGCTGGCAACACGTTCGGGCGTCGGGGCCGAGATCCAGGCGACGGCGATCACGCTCATCAGAATGGAGCCAGCGACATACGACAACACCCACAGGGCGATTGCGGGGCCAGCACCCTTGCCCTGGCCGCGCAGTCGAATCGCGCGCACGATCAGGTAGATCAACGGCGGAATCAGCAGCACCCAGAATGGCGATGCCAAGTCGAAGTATCCGCGACGCGCCAAGGAGTTGCGGTCGATCTGTGCGGCGGCGAGGCCGAGCAGCCCGACTCCGAGAAGTGCGAACGGCAACCAGTTGACGGATGCCAGCGACAGACCCACGGTTGTCGTCAGCTGCGTCCAGACGAAGAACACCGCGGCAGAGATCAGTGGCGCCAGGAGCATGAAGGCGAGCCCGCCTGTCCAGGTCGAGCCGGAAGGACCGATCGGAGCCGCAGCGTATGCGCGCATGCCGGGTCGCGCGGTGCTCGCCGAGCTGTAGGGATCACGCGAACTGAACGGGATGACCGGAACGGGTTCCAAGTGTACCGAGTTCGGATCGAAGGGCACGTAGTCGCCGGGATTCGGCTGGTACTCACCGGCGGGCGCTGTGCCCTGAGTCGGCCAGTACTCGACCTCAGCGTGAGACGTGACCGGGACCACATCGGTGGTCGTGGCGGCAGGCGCACCCAGCTGGAGCGGTTGCGGGATGGGGCGGGCCGTCAGCGGCACGTAGCTAGCGCCAGGGGTACTGGCAGCAAAGGGTTGGAATTCGGAGGGTGCCACCGGGTCGGGACCGACCTCGACCGGCGCGGGACCGGCGTAAATCGTGGTCTCGGGAGCCACGGGAGCGACGGGCGCGAGTGGAGCATCCGGCTCGACGGGTGCAATCGGCTCGGCGATCGCGACCGCTTCGGCGACGACGACAGGCTCGACGACAGGTTCGGCCATGACGACGAGTTCGGCCACGACGACGGGTTCGGCGATGGCGACGGGTTCGGCGATGGCGACGGGCTCGGCGACGACGACCGGCTCGACGACCGCGACCGGTTCGGCGATGGCGACCTGCTCGGCGACCGGCTCGACGACGGGTTCCGCGACCAGGACAGGCTCGGCGACGGCCACCGACTCCTCCGGCAGTGGTTCGTCATAGATGGTGGGCTCGGGCTCTGACGCGGGGGCGGCCGAGCCGTTCGGGACCAGTCCCGGGAACGACTCCCCCGCCGGTTGCGGTACGACTAGCGGTTCCGCCGGTGCAACGGACGGCGCGGAGATCGGGAATACGTCAGCAGAGAGCGTCGGGCCGCTCGACAGCGGCGAGATGGGGGCACCGATCGATACGACGGGTGCCGGCACGACGGGCGCTACAGGGGCGACGGCGACCGGCGCAACCGCGACCGGCGCAACCGCGACAGGCTCTGCGACAGCAGGCGCAACCGGGAACAGCTGATCCACCGGTGCCGCGAGCGGTGCCTCGACCTTCCAGGCCGGCTCCTTGGGCTCAGGGGTGGCGATCGGCTCCGACCGCAACATAGGAAAGACGTCGGCAGAGATCGGCATCGGCGGCTCTGCAGGCGTCGAGGTGAGGGCGAGCTGCACGGGGACACCACTCAGCGCGACCTCGTCCGAGATATTTGCGAGGCCAGACCACTCGGGAACGTAGGCATCGCCGCCGGCCGTCTCGGCCATCCGGAACACCGAGTTCGGCGGAACGTATGCCTCTTCGACGCGCGGGACGGCAGTCAGCAACGGAGGAACAGCCTTCGTGCTGTCGTCTGACGATTTTGTGGCAAGGTCGGCTGGCATCGTCTGCTGGCTCCAGGTGGCACCATCCCACCAGCGCAACAGCGATGCATCCAACGGATCCGCGTACCAGCCCCCAGCCGGCGTCGACGAAGCAGTGGACACGTTTCCCCCCATCAACGTTTCCTGGCCCCACAGTATGGGGCGCATGCCGCTCAGCCGAGACCCCCGTTCGGGGCCTCGGTCAGTTCGGCGATTTCTTAGGCGTACAGCAGCATCTCGACGGGCAACTCGACGCGCTCGCGCGGACGAATCCGCGGGACGGTCGATGCCTGCCGGGGTGCAGCTTGCGGGCCTGCCGCGTGACGGCCGTACGCCGTCTGCTCTGGGGTGGCGGTTGCGACCTCGGGCACCGGGACCTCGGGCACCGCGTGCGCAGGCACCGCGTGCGCGGGCACCGAGACGTGCTGTGTCCAGTTGGTTCCATCCCACCAGCGAACCTGTCCGGGCGTTTGCGGGTCCGGGTACCAGGCTGCAGCAGCGATGCCATTCGAGTGTGACATGAGGTTCCCCCCTCGATGGGCGCTCGGGTCGGGTCCCCAACGCCTCACTTTGCAGCCTAGCCAGAGGAGGACAGACAGGTTAGTCCCCTCTTCGCGGGTGGGATGCAGGAGTCGGCCCACTCTGGCTCGTGACAGACGTCACTGGGCAGTGCGCGGCACAGCCCAGACACCGGAAACTCCCGGGGCGTCACGGCCGAATTTAGAGCCCGATGGAGTAGCTGAACTTGCCGTTCTCGCCGTCGATGCTCACCCAGATGGTCTTATGAACACCGGTGGCGAGTGTGGCGTCGCAGGTGTACAGGGTGCCAATGGTTGTCGCGTCGACGAAAGGCGGGCAGTTGACCTGAACAGCCTTACCGGTGCTGAGGTAGTCGGCGCTAATCGTGCGCTGGATGTTGAGGGCGCTGGTGATTCCCTGCGTCTGTCCGGTCAACGAGGCGACGGGGATGGCACCGAAGGCGAGCGCTCCGACAACCAGCAGCATGGCGATCGGACCCGATCCGGGAATCCGACTGCGCCGGGCGATCAGGTAGCCGAGGCCGGTGAGCAGTGCGAACGCGCCGCTCCGGGGCCTGAACCCACGGTCTTTCAGAGTGCGACGGTCTGCGAGTGCCCAGAGCAGGCACAGCAGGAACGGCACCGCGACGGCGATCACGAACACGATCGGTGTCGCCACCACGTAGAAGTAGATGTAGGCGGCGACGATACCGAGCGCCAGCGCCAGCAGCGGGCTCAAGGCAATCAACCACGCCGAGGCGGTGGAGGCGTGTCCTGCTGCCCGATGGTCAGCGGCGCGTCGCGCAGCGAGATCGGTAGTGGTCGCGGTGGTCACTCTGGCAAGAGCAGTCGTGGTGGCCGCCCGGTTGATCGGGATGACCGGGTTCTCGTCGATGCCGATTCCGAACTGACGCTCCAAGTCATGGGCGGCAGCGAGGCGCTGTGCGGCTGTTTCGGCGGCTACGGTCGCTGTTGCCGTCGTACTGCCTGTGACGTCTTGCGTGAGGGACGCCTGTGCGGCGACGGGCTTCTCACGGACGTGCTCGGTCCAGGCAACACCATTCCACCAGCGAACCTGTTCTGAGCTCGCGGGGTCTTGGTACCAGCCCGCCGAAACGACGCGCGTTGCTTGATCAGTCACGCGCATCCCTCCCGAGCGTTTGACGGTATTGCCAGTCTATGAGCGTCGCCTCGCGCGATCACGACCCCATTCGGGGTATGTCGCACGACGTCGATCTGGTGTGTGGCCTCAGCTGGAGGCCGAGAAAACGCCCCAGTCGTCGACACGCCAGGCGATCCAGCCGTTGGAGCGCTGAAGACTGACAGTGACGTCGTAGGTCGCTTTTCCCGGCTTGTGCGCTTGGCAGACGAATGACTGCTGCGGAATCAGTGGCGGCGTCACCGGGCAGGTCGCGACCAGCTCGATGCCGAGGGCCGAGCCGCTCTGCATGATCTCGATTTCGGCCTGATGCGCGAAGGTGGCGGGAGCAAGTTGGATCACGAGGCCCGGAACTGCCACGTTGGCGACGATCAGTGACAGGCCGAGTGCCAGGAACGTGAACAGCGGACCGAAGCCAGTCCCCGACTCGCGCACGGTGCGGGTCAGGCGGGCAACCAGGTAGATGCCAGCGGTCAGGAACGCCCACGACCAGTGGATGGGCCGCTGCATCCCGGCGCGACGCAGCGCGCGGTAGTCGAGGATGGCGAGCACGATGCCGGCGATGTATGGAATGCCGAACATGAAGACCAGCACAACAACAGACGGCACCTGTGCGGTTCCCGAGAGCAGCAGGAGCAGTCCGACCACCAGGGTGTACAGCGGGATCAACGTCATGACCCAGGCCGGGCCTGTGCTCGTCGGTGCGTCACTGAGTGTTCGGGCGTGCGCACCCTCCGTTTGCCACTGCTGCGCCGGCCACTGCTGCTCGGTCGGCGTGGTCGGAACGAAGGAGGTCGCGGACTCGCTCACGTGGGCGAATGCCGGACGCGGCACCGATGTTTCGCCCAGCAGGTCGTCGAATCGGGTGTCGAGATCGAACGGTGCGCTGGTTGGCGCATCGTCGAGCATTCCGCTTGCGGCCAACCGAAGGCCAGGCGACAACTCTTCGACCGAGACCTGATCGCGCTCGGGCGCTTCGAGTGAGCGGAGCGGGTCGGCGAAGGCAGCTGCGGTCGAGATCGGATCGCGCTCGCCCGCGTCGGCCTCAACGGGTTCATCGTCGATCAGTCGCTCGCGCTCGCGGCGCTCGCGGCGGCTGAGCTCTTGCTCGGCAGCTTCGGCCTCGTCAACGGCGGGGTCGGCAAAGGGGCGTTCGTTTGAGGGGCGTTCCTCGTCGGCGAAGGCGAGCTTCGAGGTGACGGTTTCGGTCGCCATCATCGGCTGACGAGCATCAGAGATGTGCTCGGTCCAGGCGTGATTGTCCCACCAACGCAACTGCGGCAATCCGAGCGGATCGGGGTACCACCCGGCCGGAACGCGCACGTCATCTTCTGGCATGCTCGCTCCTTACTCAGTCTGGCTCGTCCCCGCGGATTCCCTCCTGAATGCTACGGCGAAAGGGGGGGCGCAGGATACTACCGGTTCTCACCCCAACAAGGGGACAACCCTGTCAAAACGGGGTACAACGCGGAAGTCGGTAGTCCGCCATCGGGAGGACACAGGGCCGCGTACGGCAGAATCGGTGCGTGCTCGCCGACCGCCTTCCCGACTCGACCGGCGGCCAGCCGTTCGATGCCGACGACTTTGTCGGCACCTTTGACGAGTGGGTGCGTGAGCAGGGCATCCGGCTGTATCCGGCTCAAGAAGAGGCGGTACTCGAGCTGGTGCTCGGCAAGCACCTCGTGCTCTCGACCCCAACAGGCACCGGCAAATCGTTGGTGGCACTTGCGGCTCATGCGATCGCGCTGGCCCAGGGGCAGCGCAGTTGGTACACAGCCCCGATCAAGGCCTTGGTGAGCGAGAAGTTCTTCCAGCTGGTCGAGGCGTTCGGCGCTGAGAACGTGGGCCTGGTGACCGGCGACTCCAGCGTGAATCCGGATGCGCCCATCCTCTGCTGCACCGCCGAGATCCTGGCCAATCTGGCGTTGCGTCAGGGCGCCGACGCCGACGCCGATGTTGTCGTCATGGATGAGTTTCACTACTACGCCGATCCCGAACGCGGATGGGCGTGGCAGGTACCGCTGCTGCTGCTGCCGCGCGCGCAGTTTGTCTTGATGTCGGCAACGCTCGGCGATGTCACCGACATCGCCGACGACCTCGAACGCCGAACCGGCCGCGAGGTGGCGCAGGTCACCGGCGTGGAGCGCCCGGTTCCGCTCGACTACCGCTACCTGTTGACGCCGGTGCACGAGACCGTCGAGCAGCTGCTGGGTGACGGTCTCGCCCCGATCTACATCGTGCATTTCTCGCAGGCGGCGGCGGTCGAGCGAGCGCAAGCGCTGTCGAGCGCAAAGGTCGCCAGCCGTGAGCAGCGTGACGCAATTGCCGAAGAAATCGGAGGATTCCGCTTCGCGGCCGGCTTCGGCGCGACTCTTTCGCGGCTGATTCGGGCCGGCATTGGCGTGCACCACGCCGGGATGCTGCCCAAGTACCGTCGCCTGGTCGAGCAGTTGGCTCAACGCGGTCTGCTGCGCGTGATCTGCGGGACTGACACGCTCGGAGTCGGCATCAACGTTCCGATCCGCACCGTGTTGTTCACCGGGTTGACCAAGTTCGACGGAACGAAAATGCGGCAGCTGACCGCGCGCGAGTTTCATCAGATCGCGGGCCGTGCAGGTCGCGCGGGGTATGACACTGCGGGAGAGGTCGTCGCCGAGGCGCCAGAGCACGAAATCGAGAACGCGCGCATCGGAGCGAAAGCCGACGCCGCCGTGGCATCCGGAAAGCGCGCCAAGGCGTCACCGAAGAAGAGAGCACCAGACGGCTTCGTCAGCTGGGGGCCTCTCAGTTTCGAGCGGATGATCGCTGCGGTGCCCGAGACGCTCACCAGCTCGATGCAACTCACCGCGGCCATGCTCATCAACGTGA
>JBDUBG010000237.1:0-2154 GCA_040004215.1 Pseudolysinimonas sp.
GAGCCCCTGGCGAGCTCGCGCCGGGTTGGTTCGGCGAGAATCTGCGCGTGTCTGGAATCGACATCAACGGCGCGCGCGTTGGCGAACGCTGGCGCATCGGGGCAGTCGAGAACCCCGTCGAACTCGAGGTGACGTTTCCGCGTCGGCCGTGCCAAACCTTCGCGCGCTGGGTGGGAGCCCAGTACGGCACCGATCTCGAGCGCGGGTGGGTCAAGCGGTTCCAGCTGGCCGAGCGTCCCGGAACGTACCTGCGTGTGCTGCGCAGGGGCAGCATCCGCGCCGGCGATGCGATCGAGATCATCTCGCGCCCGGATGACGCGCCGACCATCGCCGAGGTCTTCCGCGACGGCGAACTCGAGCGCGCGATCAAGAACTGAGCGCATGAGTCCACTAGAGCTGGCGACCCGTTTGTTGCGCCCCTTCGAGCCGCTGTTCCTGCGCCTCGATCGCCTGGGCGGGGGTCGCATCGCGGGGCGACACGTTGACCTGTCGCAGCATCCGAAGACGCGTCGGGGTTTCGATGGCATCCTCTGGATTCTCGCCGGCGAGATCGTCGTCGGCCTCGCCGCCATCGTCATCACGATCGTGCTGACGGTGAACGGGCTGCCGCAGCACTGGGCGGTCTGGTTCCGCGGCGTCGCGGTGCTGGCCATCACGGCGACCCTGCTGTACTTCGCCTGGCGCGCATCGCTCGGCTGGTACTGGGCGTATTCGCGGCTGCGGCTGTTCAGCAGGATCTTCCCGATCGTCACGCTGGTGATCGCGGCGATCCCGGGCCTGTACCCGCTCTGGATGACCATCGAGCAGATCGTCTTCAGCCTGCTGCTGATCGGGGTGGGCGACATCCTGACCGGGGATGCGATGCGCACGGCATTCCCGCGGCCCGCGAAGCCGGTAACATAGGCTCTCGTGCCGGTTCGCCGGTGCAGGCCACGGGCTGTGGCGCAGCTTGGTAGCGCACCTGACTGGGGGTCAGGGGGTCGCAAGTTCAAATCTTGTCAGCCCGACGGTTGAGCCCCGGTTTGCACATCGCGACCGGGGCCCATTCAATTCGGTGCGTGTCGCACTTAGCGCGATGGAGCCAGTTGGTACTGCTTCCGCGCCTCGGCCACCCTGCTGTAGTACCGATTCGAGGCTGGCAGCCACGTGAGCACGACGCACGCGACGAGCGTGACCAGGCCGAGAGCTCCGATCGGATCCGGGCCGCCTCGGACCTCGGCGAGAAGCGACAACGCCGCGATGATGCTCAGCAGGATCCGCGCGGGGCCATAGCCACTCCGCAGCACTACGGCGATGTAGATACGAAGTGCCACCGCGAGAGGGAGAACGGCGAGTGGCAGGATCACCGGTGTCAGGGAGAGGCCCGCGATTTGGTATTCCACCCAGGGTGCACTGAGCAGGCTGATCGCGAGAATTGCTACGCTCACGACGGTGCTGACGATTAAGAGCCAGAAGGCAACCTGCACCGTGGTCGGAATCGGTTCCAAACTTCGGAAGGGTCGCCGTTTCAGTTTGAGCGGGCCCGCGATCGTCGCAGCTGAGAATGGGTCAGACATGTCCGGAGCGTACCGTCCGAGTCATGCGGCCCGGGATCACCCGTTCGGGTCACCCTTGGGCCGCCGCAGCCCCACCAGCAGCAACACGATCCCCACGAACGCGAACACCAGCCCGATGTAAAACCAGGTGCGGTCGCCGGTCATGAAACTCCCGGGGATCAGGCCCAAGCCCTGCCCGCCAAACACGACACCGATGAGCAGGGCGATCACGCCGAGGACGGTCAGGGTGGTTCTCGCGACTCTGTTCACGATGTCCACGGTACCCGCGTTGGACCACACTGGGACGATGCAGAAACGGATGTGCGCATCATGAGCCAACGCCTCGAAGAGCTCGACTACCAGCAGACCCCGATGGGCGAGCTGACGCTGCGTCGTCGCCACGATCCGCTGGTCGACACCGACGTCTACGAGGTCAAGCTCGGCGACGAATACCTGATGTCGAGCCTTTTCACGCTCGCCGAAGAAGAGCTGGCCCGGCTCGGCCTGGCTGCCGTCGACGGCGACAACCTGCAGGTCCTGGTCGGCGGCCTGGGCCTCGGCTATACGGCCGTGACGGCCCTCGATGACGAGCGGGTGGCATCCATGACCGTCGTGGATG
>JBDUBG010000319.1:0-7150 GCA_040004215.1 Pseudolysinimonas sp.
ACCAAGCTCCGGATGCTGAAAGAGACCGTGGCCTTTGGGAAGCTTTACCTCGGCCAAGAGCACGAGGAGCGCGAGCCTCTCACCGTTGGCGGCCCGAAGGTGCGCCAGCAGAAGAAGGCGGCGCGACGCAACCTCAAGTCGGCGAGGGAAGAACTCCGCTAAGAGCGAAGGCCATTTCTGGCCTTCGCGCGGTTCTTCGCCGAGGGCCTCTGGCCCTCGGGAGTAGAGCGAATCCAGTAGTTCACGGGATCACGGCCACTCGCCTCAGGCCACCGCCGGCACGAGCCCCAGCGCGGCCGCGCGCCTGGTTCGCCGGATCGCCAGGTTCGCCACCACAACACTCGCTAGTCCGAACGCGAGCAGGGCAACGGCTGAGCCGATTGCCGCCCCCGCGCTTCCGCCGGTGACGATCTGCTGCATCCCATTTACCGCCCAGCTCAGCGGCAGGAACGGACTGATCGCCTGGAACGGCGCGCTCAGCAACTGAACCGGAACCACTCCCACCGCCGCGATCTGCAGGGCGAGCAGGAAGAGCGAGATGATCAGCCCAGCGCGCCCGAGACCGATGGTGAGCAGGTAGTGGAATGCAGTGAATGCCCCCGCGGTCAGCAGGGTGAAGACGAGCGTTGCGGGCAGGTACGCCCAGCTGATGCCGACAGCGGTGTGCAACAGCACGACCAACAACAGCGCCTGGGCAGCTGTGATGGCGCTGGCACGGAGCAGGGTCGCACCGACGACACGGCTGGAGGCAGCGGTCGACGCCAGGATGCGCCGGGTCACCGGCCGCATGACCAGGAACACCGCGAGCGCGCCGATCCAGAGCCCGAGCGGCAAGAAGAAGGTCGCGACAGCCTGTGCCAACTGCGAGATGCTGTGCGCAGTCGAGACGGTGAGTCCGACCGGGTTGCTGGCGACGTCAGCCGACTTCGCGGCGGCCGCGGAATCAGCACTCGGCACCTGCGCTGCACCCTTGCTCAGGCCCGCAGCCAGAGAACTCGCGCCGGACGATAGCCCGCTCGCACCTCCGGCGAGCGCGTCAGCACCCGACACAAGTGACGAGCCCGAGCCCGCCAGTTTCTTCGCTCCGGCTGCGCTCTGCGAGATCGCCGACTGAATGCCGTCGATCCCGCCCGTCGTCTGACCGCTGAGGCCACTCCCCTGGTTCGCGAGAGCGGCAAGCTGCGTCGTGAGCGACTGGACCTGCGCGGTGTCGTTTGCGGCGACCGCCGCCGTCAGTGCGGATGAGAGCTGCGAGACGCCGCCGGTGTATGAGGTGATTCCTGAGCTGAGCTGATCGAGCGATGCTGCTCCGCTGTTCAGCTGAGCGAGCCCCGAGCTGAGCGAACTGACTCCGCCGGTGTAGCTCTTCAGGCCCGAGGCGAGCGTCGAGGCTCCCGCCGCGGTCTGACTCGCGCCCGACGAGAGCGAGGTGGCTCCGTCTGCTGCCTGCGACAGCGACGCACCGAGCGTGCCCAGGCTCGCGTACACCCCAGAGATGTACTGCTGCGTGATCGCGCTCCCGAAGGTGCGCACCATGCCGTCGCCCAGCGACTGCGCGACCGAGCCGGCGAGGTAGGAGTGTGCGTCGTCGGTCTTGATCGACAACTGCGCCTGCACAGGAGATCCGCCCTGCAGCGAGAGCACCGACTTCGAGAAGTCGCTCGGGATCGTCAGAATCGCAAAGACCGAGCCGTCGGCGAGCGCCCTCTTGGCGTCGGAGGAGTTGCTCAGCGTCCAGTCCATGCCGGGCGAATCGTTGCCGGTGAGTTGCGTCACTAGCTGGCGACCGGCAAGCACGTAGTTGGTCGTGCCGTCGGCGTTAGTAGTGGTGATCGCCGAGTCTTGGTTGACGATCGCGGCCGGGATGCGGTCCACCCCGTTCTTGGCATCGCCGATGGAGGCGACATAGAGCCCGACGAACGCGAGCGGGATGAGCGCGACGGCCACGAGACCGATCAGGCGAAGCTTCTTCATCGCAGGGCACCTTCCGTGCTGAGAGACAGATCGAGGGCCAGGACGCGAGATGGTGTTGCCTCAGCAACGCGACGCAACCCCGGCATCCCGACGACCACCGTGGTGGTGGTCGGTGCGAGACGGTCGAGGGCGAGCAGGAACGCACGCGCGTCGAGTGGCTCAGAGAAGGGGTCGAGGGCGTCGAGCAAAACCACCGGCGTCCGCTCGCTCAGCGCGACCGCAGCGAGGGCGACCGCGCGCTCCAGCTGCGGCAGCGACTCTACAGAGGTTGACGCGTCAACCGGCACGGTCTGCCGCCCGAGGCCTTGCAGAGCGCCCGAGACGCGGCCGGCGCGAAGGCGAGCTCGCCGCCGAGCGACGGGCGCGAGATACCAGGGGCTGGTCAGCCGCAGGCGTTCCTCGAGCAAGTCGCCCAGCGTCACGGTCACGCCAGCGCGACCCGGCCCAGAGAGGTCGGCGATGGCAACCAGACGCGACACTCGCGCGGCGTCGGACGGCAACGGATGCCCGCCCACCTGTGCGCGCCCGGAGCGGGGTTCGAGCCGTCCGCCCACAGCGGCTGCGATCAGACGGCGCGCGGCGGGGTCGCCGTCGATGAGCGCGATCGAGCCGGTGCCGACGTGCAAGCTGACCGGCCCGACCGTCACGCCCGACACACCCGACCCGCTGCACACCACAAACGCATCGAGTGAGATCTGCTCGCCGTCGGCGACACGGTCAAGCGCCCATGCCGTTGCCTCTTGGTGGTGACGCAGGCCCTCGCCCTCGATATCGACATTCGGCAGCAGGCGGCTGAGCCACCGCGGGAGGTACCAGGCGGCGCGTCCGGCCAAGGCCATCACGGCGGGAACCAGCGTCATCCTGATGAGGAATGCGTCGACGAACACGCCGACCGCAAGCCCCAGCGCGATGACCTTGATCACCGCGGAGCCTTCTGGCACGAAGGCGCCGAATACGAAGAACATGATGAGCGCTGCTGCCGTGACGACGCGCGCTGCCCCCGAGAATCCGCTCACAACCGCACGTTTCGCCACCACATCGCGAGTTTTCGCTGGCGCGTCGGCAGGCAGCTTCGCGACGCCACGCACGTACGCCTCACGCATGCCCGAGACCAGGAACACCTCGTAGTCCATGGCGAGCCCGAACAGGATCGCCATCAGCAGCACCGGCATGAAACTCAAGATCGGGCCAGGCACGGCACCCAGCAGCTCGGCACCCCAGCCCCACTGGAACACCGCGACGACGACGCCAAACGACGCCAGCACCGAAAGCAGGTAGCCGAGCGCAGCCTTCAGTGGCACGAGCAACGAGCGGAAGACGATGGTCAACAGCAAGACAGACAACCCGACCACAATGAGCCCGAAGGGCAGCAGCGCAGAGTCGAGGCGCGATGAGATGTCGATCGCCACCGCTGTTGCGCCGGTGACAGCGATCGGCGTGCCGTATTTCGCGGCGATCGAGGGCTCGAGTGCGCGGATGCTCTCGACGAGTTTCGTGGTCGCGGGATCGGTCGGTCCGGTGGTCGGAATCACCTGAATGATCGCGGTGTCGAGGGTGGCGTTGGGTGTCCCCGAGCTCACAGAGTCAACGCCAGGAAGCTGCTTGATCTGGTTGCCGATCGCGGTGAGGTCGCCCAACACCTGGGTGGTCTGCGTGATGTCGACGGTGACGATCAGCGGGCCGTTGCGACCAGGGCCGAACTCCTGGCTGACGATGTCGTATGCCGATCGGGCGGTGGTGCCGATCGGCTGAGAGCCGCCGTCTGGCAGCGCAAGAGCAAGGCTCGCCGCCGGAATCGCCACCGTGCCGAGCACACCGACGACCACGATCACCGCGACCACGGGGGCCTTCAGCACGAGGGAGACCCAGCGCTGACCCAACGACGGTGTGGCTTTTTTGGCGCCGGCTGGCGGCTCGTCGCCGTTCTCGAGTGCGAGGGCGCCGGCAGCCCGACGAGCAACCCGCGAACCGGGCTTGGGTGCGAGCCGACGCCCGAGCAACCCCATTACTGCGGGAAGCAGGGTTGTGGCGGCGAGCATGGCAAGCAGCACGGCGATGGCCGCGGCGATGCCCATCAGACCCAGGAAGGGGATGCCGACAATCAGAAGTCCGACGAGAGCGATCATCACCGTCACCCCCGCAAAGATCACGCTGCTGCCCGCGGTGGCGACGGCGGTCGCGGCGGACTCGCTCGCCTCCATCCCGGATGCCAGTTGCGATCGATGCCTGCTCAAGATGAAGAGTGCATAGTCGATGCCGACAGCAAGCCCGATCATCAGGGCAAGGAGGGGTGTGGTCGACGAAATCGTGACGAACGCTGCCGTGGTCAGCACGACGCCCATCGAGACAGCCAGCGCGACGATGGCCGACAGCAGCGGGAGCCCGGCCGCCAGCAGCGAGCCGAAGGTGACAATGAGCACGATCGCGGCGAACAGCACGCCGAGTCCCTCTGTCCAGGTGATTCCCACGTCAACCTGCTGATAGACCTGACCGCCGAACTGGACGGTGAGGCCGGCATTCGTCAGTGGCTCCGTCGCTCGGTGCACCGCTGCCAACTCGGCGTCGCTGACCTTCTCAGAGCTCTCGCTGAACTGCACCGCGATGATCACCGTCGAGCCGTCTTCGCTGACCGCGGCAGTGGCATAGCCGCTGTATGGCGAGAGCGCCTGCTCGACGCCCTTCACGTCGCTGACGTTCTTCACGACCTTTTCGATCAGTGCGTCGTCAGAGAGTTTCAGGTTCGCCCCGTGCGGGTCTTGAACGACGATCTCGGCACTGGCTCCCGCAGTCTGCGGGAACACCGCTGAGAGCAGGTCGATCGCCTTCTGCGACTCGGTGCCAGGAATCGCGTAGGAGTCTTGCAACTGGCCACCGAGCGCGACGCCGCCGGCGAGGGCACCCGCCGCGAGTATCACCCAGGCAACCAGCACAATGAGGGCGCGCTTGTAGGCGAAACGTCCGAGACGGTAGAGCAGCGTGGCCATGTGATTCCCCGAATCAGCGGACGTGAGTGGATGATGCGGAGGCGCGCACACCGGCGGACGGCACCGCGAGGAGGTCACCGAGCACCGTGAGCAGCGCGGCGCGGAGCACCCAGAGATCCTGCTCGGGCAGCATCATGGGCGCACCAGCGAGCAGGTAAGCGGCACCACCGAGAGCGACGCCGAAACGCACCTTCTCTTCGACGGATCCGACGTTCTCTTCGAAGTACCGCGAGATCATTTCGATCTCGGCGTTTGCCCGGTCGATGATCGGCACGTCGACGAGCGAGGCCGACTGGTTGACGAAGACGTAGACGGCAGAACGGTGCTCGAGCAAGAAGTCGACGAACTGCTCGAGAAACAGTGCGCGCAACTCGCCGCCGGTCTGAAGACCGGCGAGACCCACTTGACCGAGGATGCCATCCAACTGATCGATCGCGGGCGCCAGCACCGCCTCGAGCAACGCTTCTTTCGAGGCGAAGTGGTAGAGCACGGTGGCCTTCGAGACCCCCGCGCGGTCGCCGATCTGCTGCAACGAGGTTCCGTGGTACCCCGCAGCAGCGAACTCTTGGAGGGCGACACGACGCAGGTCGTCAGCAGTGGTGGTCATGATCACGACGGTAGTTGACCGATCGGTCAGACATTGACCGATCGGTCAGATTCGCGGGGTTTGCCCAGCACTCTCACGGTTTCAACGCCTGAAAGTCACCCGAATGCGGGCCACAAGCGAGCACGGTAGCGTTGAAGCCGACCGCGTAGGAGGATCCGTGCGCAAGTTCTTGTTCAGTACCAGCGTCCTGAGTTCGCTCTTCGGTGCGGTGGGAGTCATCCAGACAACCCGCAATGGGCCTCGTGACTGGCGCCTGATCCTGCAGTGGATCGTCTGGGGAGCTTCCGTCGCGATCGCGGTCGGCACCGTCATCGAGCGGTCGAACGAGGCGGAGGATTATTAGCATGTACGGACCCCTTTTCGGACACGGACTCGGCGGAATCTTCGACATTTTTGCCGCCATCATCTGGGCAGCAGGCAGTCTGATTTTCATCGCGATCATCGCTGTGGTGATCGTGCTGCTCGTGCGTTTTTTGTGGTTCGGCACCAAGGCATCGCGTCGCTACCTCGAGTTGAACGGGTCGCCGACGCCGCGCGTGCGTCCCGCTGCGCCGGCAGCTGCCGCCGCAGCGCCTGCTGCTGCCGCGCCGACTGCTCCTGCTGCCGCGCCCGCGTCATCCGTGGCACCTGCAGCGCCCGCAGCGCCCGCGGCCGCCGCGGCCAAGCCAGTGACGAAGCCGCGTACTCCCCCGAAGCCGAAGGCATAACGCCACTGCCCGTCGCGTGATGCCGATCAGCCGATTCATCGCCTGCACAGTTCGCGGCGATGCGTCGACCGGGCGGTCGCGCTTCCGGCACACTCTGGTTGTGAAGGACAGGCCTTCATAACCAGAGTGTGCCGGCTAGAAGAAGGTCTCCAGGAAGCCGACAACCACGGGGACCGCCGCATCAGCCGAGTCGACCTCGGGGATCAGCCGCCACTTGTCGAACGCGGTGCACGGATGCGAGATCCCCAGCCGCACGATGTCGCCGACCGCGAGTGTCGAATCGGCGGGGAGCGACAGATACGAATGCTGGTCGTTGACACCCGTGACGACAGCTCCCAGATGCCCGTGCACCACCGGCATGCCCAGATCGATCGGCAGATCACGTTTGCCGGCATCCAGCAGAGCGAGCGTCGGCTCGGGACGCGACACCACCCGCGACCAGACAGTCAGAGCCGGGCGAAACTCCAGCTCAGAGTCGGCGAACGGCGAAATCCCGTCATAAAACACCTCATCGTGGGCCTGAAAAGCTCCCGACCGCAGCACCACTGTGACGTCTCGCCCGCGCGACGCGGCCAACGGTGCCAACTCCTCCGCCACCAATTCGAAGAAAGCACTGCCGCCCGCCGTCACAATCGGCTCCACCAGCGCATCCCACGACAGCAGAGTCTCGGCCAGTTCGCGCACCTCGCTCAGAAAGGAGCGAACCCGCGCAAGAGTCGCCACGCTGCGATCCGAGCCGTAGCTGCCCTCGTAGCCGGCGACTCCGCGCAGGCGGAGGCGCGGCGCGGCCAGCACGGCGCGCGCGACCGCGAGCGCGGCCTCCGTGCCGCGCGCACCCGTGCGGCCGCCGGCAGCGCCGAGTTCGACCAGCACGTCCA
>JBDUBG010000115.1:0-2147 GCA_040004215.1 Pseudolysinimonas sp.
GGCCATATGCCGCCTTCTCGGCGCGACGACCCAGAACGATCAGACCGATCAGGATGCCCGCGAGTACGCCCGCGATGATGTACAGAATCAGCCCGAGAATGTTGCCCCCGAGCAACACGCCGACCACAATCGATGCGCCGACTGGCACGACAAGACACAGGATCAATAGCCAGACGATCGACGAGTCGTACCGCCGCGTCATCTGGAACACCTGCCACATCTGCTTCAGACGGCCGGGTTCTTTCTCGGGCTTGGTGGTCGCTCGTGCCATGGATTCAGGATACTTGTCGTTCGACGTGCGCTGTGCGCTGCGCGTGAGGCTCCTCCCGACCGATGAACACGCCGAGCTCTCCACGGAGTGCTCCACCGGTGGCGACCAGCCGACCGGCACGCCCCACCCTGGGCAGATGACCGCGCCCGATGCTCAGCCCGCCCCACGTGGCCTGGGGCCACGAGAGTTGGCTGGCTATCGGGTGCTGAGATCGTTGGCGCGTGATGAGCGGGCCGAGATGCTGCTCGGGCACCGCAACACGAACTCCTCGAGCCCGACGGAGGTTGCAGGAGCAACTGACACCGAGACGGTCGCGCTCAAGGTTTCACCAGCTTCTCGAGGCGGGTGGGAGGTCGCCCTTCGTGAGTGCACAGCTCTCGAATGCGCCAGGGGAGAGCATGTGGTCGAGCTGCTCGACATGGACTCTGACGACACATCGATCCGTTTGATCTTCGAGCGGTTGCCCCGCGGGGATCTTGCCGAATTGCTGCGAGTGCGTGATCGGATCGATGCTGGTGAGGCGGTGACGCTGCTGGCTCCGATCGCGGTCACTCTTCTGCGATTGCATGCCACGGGGGTGGCTCACGGCAACCTGAGCCCGCGCACCGTTCTGTTTCGCGATGATGGGTCGCCCACGCTCATCGGGTTCTCTCGAGCCGAGTTCTTTGAGCCCGGCGCTCCTGAGGTGGTGCTCGAGGGTGTGGAAGCGGTGCTGCGTGACCGGACCGCCGCGCGCTCGCTGGCTACGGCTGTGCTTGGCCGCGTTACTGGCGGGCGCGCCAGGGCGGCACGCGAACTTCACGACGATCTGTCTGGCTGTGACGACGAACTCGTTCTGCCGCTGTTGGCCGCCCGACTGTTTGAGGTGGCAACGGCACTGCCGGTTCGCTTCACCGCCGACGAGCCGGGGGTGGATGCCGCCACCTCCGACCCACGTGCCGTGCCGGTCTCCGCGGCCGTCGAGTTCGGTGCGACTGCGAGCGACCGCACTCCGTCGCGGATCGTCGCGGGTCTGGGTCGAATCGTGCCGGAGTCGCTGGTTCTGCGTGTTCTGAACACCGCAGAACGCAGCCCCGTTATGGCAGTCGTCCGTGTCGCTTCGAGCGCTGTGATGCGCCGTTGGCACTCGTGGACGCCCGGTCGCCGACGCGTGGTTCTGGCGGTGGCAGCCGCGGCGCTCACCGTTGCCGTTGTCATGGCGGTCGTGCCGGCTGGGGGCGCCACCACCGACCAGATCGCTCCACGGCCGACGGCAACGGCCGAATCTCTGTTGGCAGATCAGAGATCCAGCGATCCCGCCGTGACCGGCAACGACCCGCGTGCTGCGGCCAGCGCCCTCCTGCAGGCCCGTGAGCGATGCCTGAGCTCGCTGTCGGTGCTCTGCCTCGATCACGTGGATGAGGCTGGCTCCGGGGCGTTAGACGACGATCAGAAATCGATCCATTCGGCCCAGCAGGGCGGCGAACTTCCGGATCCACTGGCGAGCTCCACGGGCGGGGGAGCACCCGTGCTCGTCGAGCGGCTGGGCGACTCGGCGCTGGTACGACTCGGGGAGCTGCACTCCGGGACTGAGAGTGACCCGACCCCCTCTCCGACGTCCTCGACGCGAATACCCAGCCGACCGGCCTCGCTGCTTCTGGTGAAGGGCGAGGCCGGATGGCGCATCCGCGATCTGATCGCGGCGGGCGAAGCGGTGGGCTAGAGGCCGAGGTTGCCGGCGAAGTCGCCGCTCTCGAGCCGATCCTTGATCGTCGTGAGGAACCGGGCAGCATCCGCGCCGTCGACAACGCGGTGATCGTATGACAACGCGAAGTAGACGGTGGAGCGGATGGCGATGGCGTCGAGTCCTGCATCACTCACCACAACCGCCTTCTTC
>JBDUBG010000446.1:0-2138 GCA_040004215.1 Pseudolysinimonas sp.
GCAGCGGAGACCACAGTCGCCTCGGGGTCGGTCCACAGATACAACCGCGGATACACGGGGATGCAGTGTCCACCGACGGCGATGCCGGGTTGATGGATGTGCGAATAGGGCTGGGAGTTCGACGCTTCAATCACCTGGTACACGTCGATGCCCGCGGTCGATGCGTACCGCGCGAACTGGTTGGCCAGCCCGATGTTGACGTCGCGATAGGTGGTCTCGGCGAGCTTGGCCAGTTCGGCGGCTTCGGCGCTTCCGAGGTCCCACACACCATTGGGCCGTACTAGGTCGGGGCGCTCATCGAAGTCGAGTACTGCACGGTAGAACTCGACGGCTCTGAGCGCGCCGCGCTCGCTGAGGCCACCGACCAGCTTGGGGTACTTGCGCAGGTCTGCGAAGACACGACCCGTCAACACACGTTCGGGCGAGAAGACGAGGTCAAAATCAACGCCTTCTGTCAGACCCGAGACCTCCTCGAGCATGGGCTTCCAGCGTGTGCGAGTGGTGCCCACGGGGAGGGTGGTCTCGTAGGAGACGAGGGTGCCGGGCGTCAGTACCTCTCCGAGCGACCTGGTGGCAGCATCCATCCACCCGAAATCGGGTTCTGCGGTGTTCTCATCGACGAACAGCGGCACCACGAGCAGCACGGCGTCGGCCCCTGGGACGGCTTCGGAGTAGTCGGTCGTGGCGCGCAACTTGCCCGCGGGAACGAGTTCGGACAGAAACTCCTGGAGGTGCGCTTCGCCCGGGAACGGCTCGATGCCCTGGTTGATGAGATCGACCGCGCGCTGGGACACATCGACGCCCACCACCTCGTGGCCCTTGTTCGCGAATTGGACTGCGAGCGGAAGCCCGATCTTGCCCAGGGCAATGACGGCGATCTTCAAGAAATTTCTCCAGGTGGGTTTGAGCGATTCAATGCTAGTTGGCGCGGCGGTCATGCGCCGATGATCGCGAGGCTCTCATCGACGACACGTTCAGCGATCGACTTCAGCGAGAACTGGGCGGCTGACCACGTCGCCAGTTCGGCCCGAGCAACGGTGCCCAACGGTGCTGCTGCTGCCGCCGCCATCGCCGCAGCCACGGCATCCACGTCGTAGCCGACAGCAACTCCGGCGAGAGGGTGTTCCGAATCGTTAAGAAACTCCACGGTGGGACCGATGCCGGCGAAGATCACCGGGGAGCCGGCAGCGAGCGAGGAATACGCCTTGGTCGCCAGCGCGTACTCGTTGGCAGGCACGGGAGCCAGGCTCGCTACCGAGGCGGTGGCTCCCGAGAGGATCGGTGACAAGGCAGCGGGCGGGATGGGGGCATAGAACGTGACGGACTCCTCGATTCCGAGCTCGTGAACCCGGGCAATCATGCCGTCACGTTCTTCGCCGTTGCCGTAGTACTCGAGACGCGCACCAGGATGTTGTTGCAATACCGCAGGCATGGCTTCGACAAAGATCCCGGCCCCGTGCCACTCGGAATGGGTTCCCGCATAGACGAACACCGGAGGCACCGCAGCCGGTTGGCCCTCGTAGCGAAAGTCCTTGGTGTCGGCGCCAAATCCGATCGGCACGGCCGGGGTCGTGATTCCGAGCACACGGAAGCGGTCGATCAGGGGCTGGTGCGCGGCGAAGAGCTTTCTGGCACCTCGGAGACCCCAGCCCTCGACGCGGCGCAACGTTCCCAGGATTATCCGGGAGCTCGTCACCAACTCCGCAGCTTCTGACCAGTAGTCCGCCGCGCGGACGACGTAGGGGGTACGTCGAAGACCCGCGACGACGCGCACAACGGCGACGGTTGTGGGCGGAGGCTCGACGATGTAGAGGTCTGCCCTCTGTGAGAACAGGATCCTGAAGGCGAGAGGAATGTCGAAGCTCAGGTAGCTGAGGTATCCGCGGACGTACTGCTGCCGATCACGTTTGACCGGCGCACGGCGGATGTCGATGCCCGGCGGGTCGTCGATCACGGCGCCACGGGGAGGCCTCGCGGTCAAGATGACGACGTCGCATCCGCGGTCCCTGAACTCTTCGGCCCAGGTGCGAAGGATCGCAGACGCCGCCGAGATCTCGGGGGCGAAGATCCGGGTGGCGATCACCACTCTCATGGGGTTGTGGCGAGCAGCCGCGTAACCAGGGCATCCTGGGTCGCCC
>JBDUBG010000153.1:0-7100 GCA_040004215.1 Pseudolysinimonas sp.
GACGTGCCGACGCCCGACGTGCGCAGCGACATCTTCTCGCTCGCCGCCACGATCCACACAGTGCTTGCCGGGCGCACCCCCTTCGAGGTGCCGGGTGGCCCGAACGGCACGCTCGATCTGGTGGCCCGCATCGAGCGCGGCGAGGTCACGCCGCTTCAGCGCGACGACGTCCCGCCCGCCCTCTCAGCAGTGCTCGCCAAGGGAATGTCGCCGCGGCGCGAGAACCGTTACCCGACGGTCATCGAGTTCGCTCGTGCGCTGCAACGGATCGAGCTCGAGCTCGGCTACGCCCCGACCACGATCGAGGTCCCGGTCGTCGACGACGAGCCGACGAACCAGCAGGCCGGTGGCGACGAGACTCGCGTGCGATCTGTGCAAGAAGTGCAGGCCCAGCCCGTCGTCCGCACGTCAGCGTCGCCGCGGGCGGCACGTGATGACGGCCAAACCCGGCTGGCGATCCCGACCCTGGCGGGGACAGCGACTGCCGTACCGATCGGTTCGCGCCCTGCTGTCGAGTCATTCGCGCCAGCGTCTCGACGGCGCATCCTCATCACGGCTCTCGTCGGGGGGGTCGCCGGTCTGGCCATTGTGGGTGTCGTGCTGGCCGTCGTCTTCGGGGGAGCGTCGGTGCGGCCGCCCACCACAGCATCGCCGAGTTCGAGCGGTAGCTCCGCGATCGTGGGTCCCAGCGTTCCCCAGGCCATCGACGGGGGCGCCCAGCCCAGCAGCGACGGCACATCGGTGACATTCTCGTGGACGAATCCCGACCCCAAGAAGGGCGACGGCTACTACTGGGCTCGCGCTGAGACCCCGGCCGATCGTCAGGCAACACCCGATACGACGGCAACTGTCACCGGCGTCGTCCCGGGCAGCAAGGTGTGCATCAACGTCGAGATCGGCCGCAGCGGCTCTACTGGTGATCCGCTGGTGATCTGCACCAGCTGACGCCCCTCGGCAGCTCTCGAAGTCCGACGTTTGCGCAAAGAAGTCTCATGTTAGTTTGAGAACTCCCGATCTCAGCCTGCAATGCATGGGGGACTACGCGTGACGCTCGTCTCGGCCATCGCGCGCCACCGCAAGACCGTCGCCTCGGGCGTCGTGATTGCCGTGCTCGCCGCGATCCCCGTGAGCTTCGCGTTGATGCACCAGGGCTTTCCCGAGACCGATGTGCAACTTGACGCCAAAGACGTCTGGGTGACCAACGGCAATGCATTGCTCGGCGGTCGGCTTAACCGTCAGATCGAAGAGCTCACTGGCGCGGTGAGCGGCCAAGCGCACGATCTGGATGTCGTGCAGAACGGCGAGAGCGTCTTTCTGCTCGAGGCGGCAGAGGGCCGCATCTCACGCGTTGATCCGGCGTACACCAATCTCGTCGAGCCGGCCACGATCCCCAAGGGGTCGACAGTTGCCCTCGGCGGCACGACCCTCGCCATCGTCTCGCCGAGCGGCTCGCTCTGGGCTGTCAACATCGCCAATGGACTGACCTTCGACCCCGAGAGTCCGCCAACGGCCAAGCTCGGCTCCGGCGGACAAGCTGTCGTGACGTCGACAGGGGTCGTGCTGGCTACCAGCGTCACCCGTCACGAGTTGGTGCGGGTGGATGCCCCGGGCATGAAGCCCGCGACGCATCCCTTAGCCGTTCCGAAAGATGGGCAACTCGCGGCGGCCGGCGACCGGGCGGTGCTGCTTGACACGTCGAAACACCAGCTTCTTCGCGACGACGGTTCGACGGTGAACCTTCCGTCATCGGTGACCGACACTGCGAAGCTTCAGCAGTCAGGGGCAGACGGCGACGAAGTGGCGATCGCAACCGGATCCGGAGTTGTCGTCGTAGCCAGCAGCGGAACCACCCGCACCATCTCGGCGGACATCGCCAGCGCCGTCACCAGTGCTTCGCAGATCTCGGCTCCGGTGGTGGTCGACAACTGCATCCACGCAGCATGGGCAGGAGCACAGCGGTATCTGCTGGCCTGCGACGGACAGAATCCGCGCACTGTCGATATCGAGCAACAGACCCAGGGGTCGGCTCTCGCCTTCCGAGTGAACCGCTCGGTGGTCGCCCTCAACGACCTGAGCAGCGGCAATGTCTGGCTGCTCGACGACCAGATGCGCCTGGTTAAAAACTGGCAAGAGGTGACCCCTCCGCAGCAGGACGACACCAAAGACGGCGACCAGAAGGCCAGCACACAGAGCTTCGCCGACACCCTCGCTGATCGCACCGACGTCAACCGACCGCCGATCGCTCGGGATGACAACTACGGCGTGCGACCGGGGCGTACGACGATTCTTCCGGTGCTCGCGAACGACAGTGACCCAGACGGTGATGTGCTGACCATCCCGAAATTCACTCCGATCGCCGAGACGACGGGCACCATCGACGTGATCGAGAGCGGCCGAGCGCTTCAGTTCACGCCGGCAGTCGGAGCGACAGCCGCATCCTTCCGTTACACCGTCGACGACGGCCGCGGCGGCGTGGCCGAGGCATTGGTCACCGTGCGCGTTGTGCCGAACGATCAGAACAACGCGCCGGTCTCGCAGCGCACCACCGCCGTCAGCGTCGAGTTGGGCGGCTCGATCAGCTACAACGTGCTGGCCGACTGGCTCGACCCCGATGGCGATGATGTCTATCTGAATGCCGCGTCGGCGAGCAGCGCCGACCAGGTGCGATTCACCCCCGATGGGTTCATCACGTTCGCGAACACCTCGGGGCAACCAGGTACGAAAGAGGTCAGCTTCACGGTCTCGGATGGACGACTTACCGCGACAGGCACGCTCGATGTCAAGGTGGTGCCAGCCGGTTCGCTCGGTCCGATCGGCACGCCGGACTACGCGCGGACATTCACGGGTGAGACGGTGGCAATCAGTCCACTCGCCAACGACGTGAGCAACAACGGGCAGCCGCTCACTCTGCTGGGAGTCGACAAGCTCCCGGTCGGTGCGAATGTGACTCCTGATCTGCAGGGTGGCACCGTGACGTTCTCGGCACCGACGGTGGGCACGTATTACTTTCAGTACTCGCTCGCGGCCGGCGCCGCGTCGAGCATCGGCCTAGTGCGTGTCGACGTTTTGGCAGATCCGACTCAGCCGGGCCCACCGATCGCGGTCAAAGACACGGCGTTCCTGCGGCCGGGTGAACCGACAACCGTCAAGGTGTTGAACAACGATGTCTCGCCGAGTGGCGCGGTGCTCGCGGTGCAATCGGTCGATACAGATGGCATGGACCCGGCCGTCTCGGTCGAGGTACTCGGCAACGCCGTCATCCGCATCACTGCCTCG
The DNA here is from genome assembly GCA_040004215.1 of Pseudolysinimonas sp. Lineage (GTDB taxonomy): Bacteria > Actinomycetota > Actinomycetes > Actinomycetales > Microbacteriaceae > Lysinimonas. Next base: position 3,277 of record JBDUBG010000153.1, read on the forward strand.
GCGGCGCTCACCGAGCAATCTCAGTTTCGCTACACAATCTCTGACGGAACCCGAGTTGCCACCGCCGGCGTCACCGTCGTGCCAGTGCCACCGATTGTCAACCGTCAGCCACCCGTCGCGCTCGACGACCGCGTGCGGGTGCGCGCTGGCGACGTCGTCAGTGCTGACGTGCTGGCCAACGACTTCCACCCCGACCAGGCTCAACTGATCCTTGACCCGAAGCTGGTGGATGTCAGCGACGAGGGCGAGGGGCTCGCTTTCGTCGGCAACGGCAAGGTGCGATATCAGGCAGGAAAGACGCCGGGGGAATACTCGGTGATCTATCGGGTGTCTGACCAGTTCGGAGAGAGCGCGACCGCTCGGGTCACCTTCGTCGTCGTCGCCCCCGACCCGAAGACCAACCAGGCGCCGGTACCGTTGCCGCAGACTGCGCGGGTGTTTGCCGGCTCGACGGTGCCGATCAAGGTGCCTCTTGACGGCATCGATCCGGACGGCGACTCTGTCACGATCGCCGGGCTCGCCACGCCGCCGAAGTTGGGGGTCGTGCTCAACCCGACGGCTGACGGGTTCGAGTACATGGCGAACGCCGACTCCGCGGGAACAGACACGTTCAGCTACGTGGTGGAGGACGCGTACGGCAAGCAGGCCATCGGGACGATCCTGATCGGGGTGATCCCGCGGCCGACCAGCGCAGCACGGCCGAACGCTGTCAACGACTCGATCGAGATGCAGCCGGGCAAGGTCGCGACCGTCGGGGTGTTGCTCAACGATTCAGACCCGAGCGGCTACAAGATCTCACTCGACAAGAAACTGCTCGAGGTTCCGGCCGGGATCACCGCGACGGCCGATGGCACCAAGATCGTGGTGGAGGCGCCCAAGACCGAGGGCACGTTTGCGATCCACTATCAGATCAGTAACCGACACGGCGGCCTCGGCGACGCATATCTGAGTGTCAAGGTGACGAAGGATGCCCCTCCGGTCTACCCGACCGCGATCGACCGCTACGTTCCGATCGACAGCGTCGTCGGCAAGAGCACTGTCGCTGTTCCGCTCGATGGACTCATCGCCGACCCCGGCGGCCGCGACGGCGATCTCAAGATCACCGTCGAGGGCCCCAACGCGAGCCAGGCGACGGTCAACCAGGCGAAGAACTCGATCACCGTGACGCCGAGCGACCATCGCGTGGCCATTGCCTATCGCGTCACCAGTTCGGCTACCGGGCTGAGCGCCACGGCCATCATCAGTGTGCCCCAGGCCGTCGGCGCCGACTACGCGCCGCCGCCGTACCTGCGTCGGGACCTCACGTTGCCCCAAGTCGTTCCGATGAACGGGACCAAGACCTGGAAACTCGCCGACATCGTGACAGTGCCGTCTCAGAAGCCGGCCGCACTGAACACCCCACTCGATGTCACGGCGACGCACGGCACCGCGTCGGCGAGCGGCAACAACGGAATCACCTTCACACCCCAGAGCGGCTATCGCGGGCCCGCGTCGATCGCCTTCGATGTGACCGACGGTGTGCGTCACGCGCTGCTGACGATGACGCTGGTGGTAGGCGATCCGAACTTCACCGACGTGCCGCCGCAGTTCGTCACCCAGAACGTCGCCGTCGAGGCGGGCGACGACGCCAAGAACGTCGACCTGCGGGCATCCACCAACGACCCGAACCCGGCGCTGATCAGCCAGTTCCGCTACGACTCTCTCAGCGGCCAGACCGCAGCGATCGCGGCTGGCATCAGTGGCGGCACGCTCAACATCTCATCGCCGTTCGGCACCCCCGCCGGCACGAAGGCGACGCTTCATTTCACGATTCACTATCAGGACTTCAGCGTGCCGGGCACGGTCAACGTCACGGTCGTGTCGTCGACGAAGCCACTCGCGCAGGCCGTGGCCGACACCGCCAAGGGACAGCGCGGGGTGACAGATACGGTGAACGTGCTCGCCAACGACTACAACCCCTTTGCCAGCAAGAACCAGCCCCTGACGGTTGTCGATGCGCAGATCGAGAACGCGGCCGAGTCGAGCGCGACCATGACGTACACGAAGGATGGCAACGTGACCATCCATCCCGGCGCCTCGTTTATCGGGGTGGTCAGCGTCGTCTACACGATCGAGGACGCCACGAAAGATCCGAAGCGCGAGGTGCAAGGCCGCCTGCAATACACGGTGCGTGATGTGCCAGCCAAGCCGGTGCCGCCCACCTTCGTCGAGGGTGACGGTCAGGTGACGGTTCAGTGGGAGGCGCCGGCCACCAACGGCGAGCCGATCAGTTCGTACTCGATCTCATGCAGCCCATCGTGCGGTTCGCCGGTCACGGTGCCCGGGTCAAGTGCATCGCATCTGTTCACCGGGCTGGCCAATGGATCCGGCTACACATTCAGGGTGTCGGCGAAGAACGCGCTCGGTGCCGGGCAGATATCCGATCAGAGCGCGACGGCGACGCCGTTCGGCAACCCCTCGCCGGTGACCTCGGCGACCATCGTCGCGAGTACAGACGGATCGGGCAATCTGACCCTCAACTGGAGCGGAGCGAGCGCGAACGGGCGACCGATCAGTGGCTATCGCATCACCCTCTCTGACGGTACCCAAAAGAGTGTCGGGGCAGTCGCGACCACCACGATGCCCGGGCGCGTCGGGACGACGTACAGCTTCACCATCGTGACCCAGAACAACGGGGGAGCGAACTCGAGCGCCGCGTTCACGTCCAGCAACTCTGCGGCGCCGCGCCCGGGAGCTCCGACGGCGAACGCGTCGGGGAGCGGAACGAGCGTGACCTATACCTGGGGCCCGGCGGCCAGCACCGATCCGGTCACGTACACGATCTCGGGCGATGGGATCTCGACGCATGCCGTCGCGGCCTCTGGTTCCGAAACGATCACCGGCTCCTATGGCAGTAGCTACCAGTTCACCGTCACGGCCACCAGCGTCGGCATCTCAACGTCGAAGACTTCCAACACGGTAACCCTGGTCAACCCAACGGCCTATCACCTCTGCTACGGCCCGGTATTCACCTCCGGCAGCGTCCAGCACCTGATTGGGGTGAACTACGTCGCGTCGCCAGGCGGCACGATCCAGATCCAAGGCTTCGCCTCCACACGGGCGATTGGGGCCGGATCCGGACAGACGGTCACCGGCAGCCACGCGGCGCGTGAGACCTCGGGTGACCTCGGTCAGCAGTTCACCATCCTGCTGAATGGTTCGGCCGTCGCGACTGAGACCTGGGGAAGTGCACCGCCATGTTGATTCACCAACGGACATCCAGATCCACCGAGAGGACTCCACCATGCCCGTGACCGCTGAACAGGCCACCTGGTTCGCCGACGCCTTCGAGAAGCTGGTCGGCAACGTCGATCAGGCGATCCTCGGCAAGCAGCACGTCATCCGCCTCGTGCTGACAGCGATGCTGAGTGACGGGCACGTGCTGCTCGAAGACGTGCCCGGCACCGGCAAGACCGTGCTGGCCAAGGCGATCGCGAACACGATCGACGGCACCACTGCGCGCATCCAGTTCACCCCCGACCTGCTGCCCTCCGACGTCACCGGGGTCTCGGTCTACGACCAGAACAAGGGGGTGTTCGAGTTCCACCCAGGGCCGGTGTTCGCCTCGATCCTGCTCGCGGACGAGATCAACCGCGCTAGCCCCAAGACGCAGAGCGCGCTTCTGGAGGTGATGGAGGAGGCCGTCGTGACCATCGACGGGGTCGGGCATCCTGTCGGCTCGCCGTTCATGGTGATCGCCACCCAGAACCCGGTCGAGCAGTCTGGCACCTATTCGCTTCCCGAAGCCCAGCTCGACCGCTTCCTGATCAAGACCTCGCTGGGAT
>JBDUBG010000318.1:0-7082 GCA_040004215.1 Pseudolysinimonas sp.
AGATGCGCTGCTCGACAGGCTTGAACATCTCGAGCATGTAGTCGAAGTCGAAGAGCCGCACGACCCGCAGCGGATCCGTCATGAGCCGGTCGAACGGAGACAGGATCGCGACCCGGGGTGCGAAGTCGGGCCCGGAGCGTTCGCGCTCGAGAGCCGCGGCATCCACTCGCCACTTGCCGGGGACGCCTTCGATCGTCGCGGGTTCGCCGACCGTCATGCCACCGCGCTGGCCGGGGCTGGCGTGCAGTTCTCCCGGTGAGATCGCTCGGCTATCACGCATGATCCCGCACGCGCGCAGCAGTTGCTCGCTACGAATGCGGTGTGCCTCGTCGAGCGGCACCTCAGCGACGTTCGGGAACGCCCGCTCGGCAACCTCCCAAATGCGCAACTTGCCAACCCGTCCGATGACCGCGAGCTGGCCGTTCATGTGAAGAATTTCGAGCATTTTGGTGACGTTGCGGTCGTTGGTCCAGCCGGTAGATGGCCACGGCACGACTGCCTCATCGGGGATGTCGCGCGAGGTCAGCGGTCCCTCGGCTGTGATCCGACTCAGGATGCTGCGGGCAAAAACCGCATTGGCCTCGATCCAGGCGCCCCCGCCGGCGCGAGCGCTCCAGGTGCGCATGCCGGCCAGGTACAGGCCGAGGTCTGACATGGGCCGCAGCATCCACGCTCGCTCAAACAGCTCGCCCTCGGCGAGCGCGCGCTCGGTCTGCTCGGGTTGATACGAATCGCCGAGCCGCGACCACGCAACATGGTCGGCGGCGGGGCAGACCGTGGTGGTGAGTTCGACGCGCAGCATGCCGAGTTGCTCGATCATCGGCAGCAGCCCGGCAGGGCGTTCGGCGTCGAGCATCGCGGCGCGCACGCTCACGCGTCGGGCCTCGTCGAGCCCGAGTTGGTGTGCGCTCATGGCAACACCCTAGGCGGATGCCCCGACCCCGCTCGCTGCCGCCGAGGCCACGATTCGTGCGAAAGTGCCCACTTTTCTCGCCAGAGCGTCGGTTTCGCACGAATCGGCGCTAGCTGCACGCAACGACACCTGTCTTGCCTCCCACCTATGGAGGCTGCTCTAGGGTGAGCGCGTCGAATATCGGATGCTCTACCGGCGAAAAATCGCCGTCCGAATCGACCGAGAGAGATTCAGTTCGTGCGGTTCTTCTTCGCCATGTGGGCGTCGATGTCGCCTTCGGTGACCTCGCGGTTGATCACGCCGAAGGCATTCAAGCCCGAGAACACGATCGCCACGACGAACGCGAGCAGCGGCCAGGCCGGCCAGAAGTAGTGCGGGGCGCCGGTGACCCACCAGATCGCGACCAGGAAGATCCCGACCACAATGAGAGTCGCCAGCAGGGACCAGAACTCACGGCGGGTCTTGATCTGCTTGCGGGCGGCTTCGCGGGCGACGTCGGTCATGCCTCGACCCTAGTGATCCACTAGCCTGCTGACCATCCGTCGAAAGGCCGAGCCGTGCCCACCTTCACTCGTGCCCAACTCGAGTCATTTCGCGGTGGCACCCTGCCCGATCTGATGGGGCCGGGCACCCGACTGTTGTTCGTCGGGTTCAACCCTGGCCTACGTTCCGTCGCCGTGCAGGCACCGTTCTCGCTGCGCAGCAATCGGTTCTGGGCGACGCTGTATCGGGCGGGCATCCTCAATCGCCTCGTCGATGCGTCAGAGGGGATGGATGCTGCCGACCGCGCGCACATCATCGCCCGCGGCGTCGGCCTTACCAGCCTGGTGCGCGGCGCAACAGCTCGGGCTGACGAGCTCACTCCCGCCGAACTCGTCGCCGGTGCCCACGACTTGGAGCGCCGGGTCACGGCGTCCCCTCCGCACGTCGTCGCGATCCTCGGGATCACCGCATACCGCATCGCGTTCGGTGTCAAGGCTGCCGTGCCGGGGGAGCAGTCAGCTCTGATCGCGGGGGTGCCGATCTGGGTCGTTCCGAACCCGAGCGGGCTCAACGCGCACGCGACACCCACCAGCCTCGCGGCGGCATACCGACAGGCCGCGATCGCAGCAGGCATCGAGGTGCTGCCCGAACCGCAGTAGCGATTACTCGGTGCGGGTCCAGTGCTCCCGCCCGAAAAGTTTGCGCAGGTGGGCAGTGAGCGACGGCCCGACGCCTTGCAGAGCATCGACCTCGTAGATCGGTTCGCCGTCTGGCTTCGGAAGCGCGTCGACGTCGCCGTCGGCAACAGTGGTGGACACCGCTGCCGTGGTGATCGCCGAAATCTGATCACGGCCCACGAAGCGAATGCCATGGTGCGTCTTGACGACGATCCCGTCGAACACGTCGAGGTGCTCGTCGGCTAGAACGTGCGCCACGGTACCGATCTCGGCGCCAGATACCGTCATGACCGGTGTGTGAACTGCGAGAGCTTCGTACGAAATGGGAGTTCCAGAGTCAGCCATGCCGACATCCTCGCACTCCGTCATGTCACCCGCCTGCGAGAGACTGTGCGCATGTGCGGCCGATTCGCGATGGATGAGAAGACCAATGACCTCATCGAGCAGTTCGTGCTCGAGGGCAACGACTACCGCGACTGGGTTCCGTCGTTCTCGATTGCGCCGACCGACTTCGCGCCGATCATCCGCGAGAAGCGCGACTCGGCGACGGGGGAGGTGATCCGGCGCGTGGAGCCCGCGGTCTGGGATTTCCACCCCGCGTTCATCAAAGATTCGAAGAGACCACAGTTCAACGCGCGCATTGAGACAGTTGCCACGAACGGGATGTGGAAGAACGCCTTCGCGGCGAACCGTTGCATCGTGCCGATGCGGGGGTACTACGAGTGGACGGGTGAGGCGGGAGCCAAGCGGGCGCACTTCTTGCACGGCAACGCGCCGATGCTCGCCGCGGCCGGCATCTTCACGGCGCGCAAGGCGCCAGACGCCGAGGGCAACGACCAGTGGCAGGTGTCCACCGCGATCATTACCCGCGAGGCACGCGACGCATCGGGCGAGGTGCATGACCGCATGCCCGTGTTCCTTGACCCAGGGGTCTACGACCGGTGGCTCGACTCCGAGCGTCTCGCCGACGACGCACAGAAAGACGACATGCTCGCGCTGCTGCACGACGTGTCGACGGCGCAGGCCGCGCACATCACGACCTTCGAAGTGGATCGCCGGGTCAACAACTCGCGCACCGTCGATCCCGGCGACGCGACCCTCATCGAACCGCTGGCTTAGCAAGCCGCTAGGCTGAACGGGCGAAGGGGAGTATCCCACCTCATCGCGGCCGTCATCACGGGTTCCAGCGCTGCAACCCCGGTCGCGATCGCGAGCAAGTTCTCTGTCGAGGCCGGCTCGCGCGGGAGAGACGTTCGGACATCCATAGCGCCCGTTATCTGGGCCCCGTCCGAAAGGTCCCGCCTGACATGGGAACGCAGATCCCCGCCTGGTTCGAGATCGGCTCAGCTGCCGTGCTGCTGCTGATTCTCGCGGTTGACGTGTTTTTGGCGTTCCGTCGACCGCACATCCCGTCCACCCGCGAATCGGCCATGTGGATCGGGTTCTACGTGCTGCTCGCGTTGCTCTTCGCGGGTGCGCTCCTCTGGATCGGCGACGCCGATCACGCCGGCGAGTTCGTCGCGGGCTGGCTCACCGAGTACAGCCTGTCGATCGACAACCTGTTCGTCTTCTTGCTGATCATGGCCCGCTTCTCGGTGCCCAGGATGTATCAGCAAGAGATCCTGATGGTCGGGATCGTGCTGGCCCTGATCTTTCGCGGCGTCTTCATCGTGCTCGGGGTGCAACTGATCGAGCACTTCAGTTGGATCTTCTACATCTTCGGCCTCTTCCTGATCTATACGGCGATCAACCAGGCGGTCACGAACCACGACGACGAGTTGGCGAACGAGAGTCGACTCATTCGGTTCTTGCGCAAGCGCATGGCATTCACTCCGCACTTCGAGGGAGCTCGTCTGCGCACCCTCGTCAAGGGCAAGAGGGTGTTCACACCAGCGCTGATCGTGTTCATCGCGCTGGGATCGACCGATCTGGTCTTCGCGCTCGACTCCATTCCGGCCGTGTTCGGCATCACCACCAACCCGTTCCTGGTGTTTGCGGCCAACGTGTTCGCCCTGATGGGGCTGCGGCAGCTGTATTTCTTGCTCGGCGATCTGGTCGACAAGCTGGTCTACCTCAAGTACGGCATCGCGGTGATTCTGGCGTTCATCGGCGTGAAGCTGTTCTTGCACGCGCTTCACGAGAACACGCTGCCGTTCCTGAACGGCGGCAAGGGGTTGGAAGGGGCTCCCGAGATTCCGACGATGGTCTCGCTTGCGGTGATCGTGGTCGCGATGGCGATTGCCGTGCTCGCCAGTGTGATCAAGCTCCGCGTGGATTCTCAGCGCACCTCGATTGACTAGTGCGGACGCAGTCCACGCATCGCCCGATCGAATAGGGTGAACGCTCTGGAGCCGGGCCAGCAGAGAGGAGTTCGAACATGCAGCGCACGCCGTCGTCTCCACCCGACATCGACGGCTACATCGTCGATCGGTTGATCGGTTCCGGCGGTTTCTCTGACGTGTTCCTCTACGAGCAGCAGTTGCCGCGTCGCAAGGTCGCCGTGAAGGCGCTGTTGACGCACGAGCTGACCGAGAGTGCGCGGGCCGCGTTCACGACAGAGGCCGACCTGATGGCTCGCCTGTCGACACATCCGTACATCGTGACGATCTATCACGCCGGAGTGGCTCGCGATGGCCGCCCGTATCTCGTGATGGAGTACTGCTCGCGTCCGAGCCTGGCGGAGCGATACAAGCGTCAGCCGCTGTCGGTCGTCGACGCGTTGCGAACCGGCATCCGGCTGTCTGGTGCGATCGCCACGGCACATGCTGCGGGCATCCTGCACCGCGATATCAAGCCCGCGAATGTGCTCACGAACGACTACGGGTGGCCCGCGCTGACCGACTTCGGCATCGCGAGCGATTTCGCGGACGGGAGCGGCTTGCCGACCCTTGACGGCACGGCGGGCAGCGGCGACGCGGAAGCCAGCGTCGGAGCCAGTGTCGGCATGAGTGTGCCGTGGAGCCCGCCCGAGATGTTCGAGGATCTTCCCACCCCCGACGTGCGCAGCGACATTTTTTCCCTCGCGGCCACGATCCACACCGTGCTCGCGGGTCGGTCCCCGTTCGAAGTCGTCGGCGGACCGAACGGAACGCTCGACCTGGTCGCGCGCATCGAAAGGGGTGAGGTGACGCCGCTTCAGCGCGGTGACGTCCCACCCGCCCTGTCTGCGGTGCTCGCGAAGGGGATGTCGCCCCGCCGCGAGAACCGGTACCCGACCGTCGTCGAGTTCGCCCGCGCGCTGCAGCGGGTCGAGCTGGAACTCGGCTATGCCCCGACCACCATCGAACTGCCCGTCGCCGATGAGGAGCCCCTTCGCGAGCAGGCGGGCGGCGACGAGACCAGAGTTCGCGCCGTGCAAGAAGTGCGCGCGCAACCCGTCGCACCCGCGATGGCTTCTGGAGCCGCGCCCGCCGAGACAGAAGCGCCCGCGGTGGTGGCTCCGTTCGGCACCCGTCAGGCGGTCGACTCATTGCAGCCGGCTTCGCGGCGAGGGATTCTGATCACGGCAGTGGTCGGGGGGCTCGCCGTCGTCGCGATTTTGGCGATCGTGCTGGCCATCGTGTTCGGCGGTTTCCGGCCCGCTCCCGCTCCCAGCTCGTCGTCGACGAGAACGGGCGATCCGGCGATCGTTGGTCCGACCGTTCCCCAGGCCACGAACGGCACGGCGACCCCGAGCGCTGACGGAACTTCAGTCGTCTTCGACTGGACGGACCCCAAGCCGAAGGCGGGCGACGTCTTCTACTGGGCCCGCGCAGAGACGCCGGCCGACCGTCAGGCCGCGCGAAACCCCACAGCCACCGTCACCGATGTGGTTCCGGGGAGCAAGGTCTGCATCAACGTCGAGATCGGTCGCAGCGGAGCAACGGGCGATCCTCTGGTGATCTGCACGGGCTGACGAGAGCACGTTATGCCCCCCAGGTGGGCGGTGATGCGCAAAGAACTCTCATGTTAGTTTGTGAGTTCCTGACCGATTCTGGCCACACATGGGGGAGCGCCGAGTGAGCCTCGTCTCCGCTATCGCGCGTCATCGTAAGTCGGTCGCCTCAGGTGTGGCGATCGCGGTGGTCGCGGCGATCCCGCTGAGCTTTGCCCTCATTCATCAGGGTTTTCCTGAGACAGACGTGCAGCTGGACGCGAAAGACGTCTGGGTGACGAACGGCGGTGCGCTGCTCGGTGGACGCCTCAACCGTCAGATCGAAGAACTGAACGGTGCGGTGAGCGCCCAGGCCCACGATCTCGATGTGGTGCAGAACGGCGAGAGCGTCTTTCTCGTCGAGCCTGCGGAAGGTCGCTTGTCGCGCGTCGATCCGGCGTACACGAACCTGGTTGAGCCGGCCACGATTCCCAAAGGGTCGACGGTCGCCTTCGGCGGTACGACTCTGGCGATCGTCTCGCCGAGCGGATCCCTGTGGGCGATCAACATCGTCAACGGGCTCACGTTTGACCCCCAGAGCCCCCCTGCGGCCAAACTCGGCTCCGGCGGGCAGGCCGTCGTCACCGCCGACGGAGTAGTTTTTGCGACAAGCGTCACGCGCCAGCAGTTGGTGCGGGTGGATGCCCCAGGCGACCGGCCGATCACGCGTCCGTTGACCGTCGCGAAAGACGTGCAACTCGCTGCGGTCGGCGATCGCGCGGTGCTGCTCGACGCGGCTCAGCACCAGCTCATCCGCGACGACGGTTCGACCGTGACCCTGCCGGCGTCGGTGAACGATGACGCGAAACTGCAGCAGTCTGCAGCCACTGACGACGAGGTCGCGATCGCGACCGACTCGTCAGTGGTGGCCGTCGCGCTGGGAAGTGGGTCTGTGCGCACGATCTCGGCTGATCTGGCGCGCCCGGTCTCGAGCGGCAGCCAGATCTCGGCTCCCGTGGTCGTCGATGGCTGCATCCATGCGGCGTGGGCGGGCGCCCAGCGCTACCTGCTCGCGTGCGACGGCAAGAACCCGCGAACGGTAGACATCGAGCAGAAAACGCAGGGCTCGACGCTGAAATTTCGGGTGAATCGCTCC
>JBDUBG010000294.1:0-2131 GCA_040004215.1 Pseudolysinimonas sp.
CGCGCTGGCGGCAAGGTCGATGTAGGCGGCGGTGAGTTCAGTGGAAGTACCCGCCGCACGAGAGGGCGCGATCCCGCGCATTCGGATGTCACGCCGCCGCATCCGCCGCAGGACGACAGAGCCCAGCAAAGCCGACACTGCCAGCGGTGACGCCACGATGACAGCCGAACCGTCACGCAGGTGGGTGAGTGCCGCCTGACTCAGCCAGCGCGGAGTCGAGAGGTTGCCGCGGGCACGACCTCCGATCACGACCAGGGTGTCGAGGCCGCCGAGGTGGGCGACGGCGCGATCCACGATGTCGCAGCAGACCCCCTCATCGCCGAGGTCGCCGGCGAGCAGGGCGACCCGCGCGCCGGCGGCGCGCGCTAAGGCGCCCGTTGTCTCGGCGGCATCCGGATCGACACTGCGATACCCGATCGCCAGGTCGGCACCCTCACGTGCAAAGGCAAGAGACACCTCACGTCCGAGCCCGAAGTCACCGTCAGTGATCAGGGCCTTGCGACCGGCAAGACGGCCCGTCCGCTTTCCGCTGATGCTCATGGTGACCCCCGAAGGCTTTTCCTTCACGGTAGGTGGGCCGTCGGCGAATCCCGAGATCGCTCAGGTGGCGCCCAGTCTCGTTGGTCGACGAGTTCAGGCGCTGAGCCAGCGCTGCCAGTCGTCCGGCAGGCGCATGGGTGCCTGCTCGCCAGAGTCGCCACTCGCCCGCTGGGCATAGATCGTCACGAGCGGCCACCGTTGACCGTTCTCGTCGTGGTAGTCGAGCCGAGACTCGAGTTCGGCGCCAGCCGCAAGTTGACGTGCCAGACGCTTCAGGTAGCGACCGAGATATTCCTCATCAGCCGGAAAGACCGTGCCGTCTGCCGACTCGGTGGCGATGGTGTCGCCGCGGGATCCGGCGAAGCGCGATCCGCCACTGGCTTCGAACATGCTGTCGCGAATCTCGAGCAGTCGACCGGTGCTTGCCGCCCAGTTCTTCAGGTCTTTGGCGGCGACGGTGCTCCACGGCGGGAGAGCCAGTTTCGGGCGCTGCAGAACAGCAACTGCCTCAGAGACGCGGGTGTCGATCTTGAGGCTGCGGGCAATGTCGACGGCCAGATGCTCAAGGCGTGAGGCATGCACGGTGACTTCGCCGAGCTGCTTGAGCATGACCTCATTGGCGCGACCAGACCCGACTGCGGGAGAGAGGGAATCGAGGCTCATGGGAAAATCCTTTCAGAAAGGAAGGGATCCCTGGAGGGCCTTTCGTCCCGACCTCTGGGCCTCTATCATTCGCCTCCTTCGACCCGTTGCCCGGTGGGCAAAGAAGAGCGGCCGGAAGGACTGAGCCCACCGACCGCCGTATCTTTCTGGGGTCAGACGCGGCGACCCGAGATGAATCGAGCAAGCCACACGATGACGGCGATGGCCAGAAGCACAAGTCCCACCCAGAGGAGGAAGTTGAGCGACTGGACGAATCCACCCGTCAGCAGCAGTACTACAGCGATAATTCCTACGACGATCAGAAGGATGTTCATGGTGTCCTCTTCTCCCTCCGCGTCTGCGGCACCGGTTGTGTCGGGCCTGTCTGTCGCGGGGTCGACACTCATCCGACACCTCTTCGGGGAGTGTCCCGAGTTCTGCCAGGCAACGTTCAGGGGGAGTGACAGCTAGGCTCGGTCGAGCGGAGGTGCGAGATGCCAGACGACGATGGGGTCGCGGTTGACCCTCGATATGACCCGGCGTTTCAGCGCGGGTTCGACGGCGAAGTCGCCACCGGCCCGCGCGGACAGTCCACTCTGCGTCGCACCGCGGCAGTGAACCCAGCGCCCGCACGCCAAGCTGCTCAGCGAAGTGGCGAGTTCGCGGCGGAGACGCCAACGCAAGCTGACTTTCCGACCCTCGCGCTTAGGCCAGAACCCATCGACGCCCCGATTGTCGAGGCTGCTCCCCTCACGGTCAACACCCCGCGCGAACTCGCCCGTAACCCCTTCATGATTGCGCTGGCCGCCCTCGGCGCCGTGCTGATCATTGCCGGAGCAATCTGGGCATACGAAGGCTTCGCCACGATCGTCAAGAACGGTGGTACCCGCAACGAGGTCGAGTTCTGGGCCGCGCAGACCATGTCGTTCGGCGCCCCGCTCGCCATCGT
>JBDUBG010000235.1:0-2126 GCA_040004215.1 Pseudolysinimonas sp.
GGTGGAATTGGGCCTCGGGGTCGAGCGACTCCTCCGCACTGACGGGCAGCAAGCCCCACTCGGCGGTCTTCGCCGCGATCACGGTCATTGCGGTGGCGTGGATCTCGCGGAACCGGATGCCGGGGCGCACGATCGCGAACGCCGCATCCGCCGCCTCCCGAACCGCCTCATACACGCGACGCTGCACCTCACTGAAGGTGCCGTTGATCGGAAGCGTGCGCGTGATGTCTGCGGTGTAGAGGCTGTCGAGCTCGATGCCGGCGTCAAGCAGGATCAGCTGTCCGGGCACGACGGGGCCGTCGTTGCGCGTCCAGTGCAGGATGCAGGCGTGCGGTCCGCTGGCGGCGATCGTGTCGTAGCCCACCTGGTTGCCTTCCGCGCGCGCGCGGCGGTTGAAGGTGCCCTCGACAATTCGCTCGCCGCGCGGGTGCGCGATGATCGCGGGGCGGTCGGCAACAACATCGTCGAAACCTTGCTGGGTGGCGGCGATTGCGGCCCGCATCTGGCTGATTTCCCAGCTGTCTTTCACGAGTCGCAGTTCGCTCAGATCGCGCAGCAGCACGGCGTCGCCGTCGGTGTCGAGCGTCTCGGCCGCGTCGTCGGCCAGTTCGGCGTCGAGCAAGCGTCGGCCGTCGACCTGATCCGTGAGGTCGCGGTCGGCTTCGCGGAGGATGCGCGTCGTCGCATCTGTCGACTCCAGAACCGTCTCAAGCTCGCCGAGCTCGCGGGTTGGTATCGCCAGGTCAGCCGCCACGTGCGCGAGCGACGGGCGCGGGCCGGTCCAGAACTCGCCGATCGCGGCGTTGGCGTAGAACTCGTCGGAGTCGCGCCCGGCCGAGGTGCGAAAGTACAGCGCCACATCGTGGCCGTCATCTCGGGGTTCGAAGACGAGCACGCTGTCTGGCACGGCGTCGGAGCCCCAGCCGGTCAGATGCGAGAAGGCGGAGTGCGCTCGGTACGCGTAGTCGGTGTCGTTGGCTCGCACCCGGGACGGGCCGGCCGGAATGATCAGGCGTTCACCCGGATGCATTGTCGAGATGCGCACACGACGTGCTGCTGCGAAGGTCGCCACCTCGCGCGGCGCGGGGAGTGTTTCGGTGCGCACAGCCCACTGTGTCGAGATGAAGTCGCGAAACTTCGTCGACACCGGTGTCGTGGAGCGGTTCGCATTGGGATTGACTTCGGAGTCGGCCATGGATCTATTGTCCACCTGGTCGCAACTGGGCGACGATCGGGCGGTGGTCGCTGCCGGCGCCGTCCTCGGTGCCGATGACCTGGAACCCGACGAACGTCCACCCGTTGCTCGCCATCACGTGGTCGATCGGTGCTCCCAGTTGAGCGGGAAGCGAGGTTGGCCAGGTGCCGACAGCTGCGCTGCCTTCAGCACGGGCGGCATCGTGGCAGACGCCGAGGTCGCCTTCGCCGGTCGCCGTCGCGGCGGTCAGCCCCGAGTAGTGGTCGAGAGTCGAGTTGAAGTCGCCCGCCATGATCATGTCGGTGCCCTTGCCGGCGCAGCGCTGCGCCAGCCAGTCGAGGCCCTCGCGCCAGTTGGCCATCTCGCCGGGTATCGGGGCAACGGGATGCGCTGCCACGATCGTCGGACCGTCGCCATCGACCGGCACCGCGATCACGCTCGGCAGGGTCTTGGTGGAACCGTGGCTGGCGTCGACCTTGTAGGTGCCGAGTGCGGTGCTGATCAGCAGCGAGGTGGTATGCGACTTGGCGACCTGGTCGAGGCTGACGTGCAGCTCTTGCATCGGTGAGCCAGCTTGAGTCATCAGCTGCTTCACGGCATCTGCCGTGGCAAAGCTGGTTTCGGGCAACGCGACGATGTCGGCGTGGTGAGCGATGGCGAGTTTCGCAATCTCTGCGGCGCCCGGCGCGTCGCCCAGGGTGTTCCAGCTCAGCACGGTGAGATCGGCAGCTGCCTTGGTCTGGAATCCGGCGGCGGTGGCGCCGCGTGTCGCCAGCACGGCAGCACTCACGCCCGCGAAGACGAGGAGGAGCAGGGCGATCGTGGCGGTGAATCGCCGCATCCGCCTCGAAAGGAGCGCGATCAGCAGCAGGGCGATGACGCCGACGCCGGCGACCAGCGCCGACAGCCCGCGTAGCGAGACGACTTGGGC
>JBDUBG010000203.1:0-2121 GCA_040004215.1 Pseudolysinimonas sp.
CGCCGGGCCGCCGCGACGTGCGCCAGGGCAAGATCAGCGACGTGCAGGTAGTCCCTCACGTTGGTTCCGTCGGGGGTGGGATAGTCGTCACCGTTGATTTGTGGCGTGCGCCCCTCGACCAAGGCGTCGAATACCAGAGGCAACAGGTTGTGCGGACTGCTGTCATAGATGCTCGGGTCACCAGAGCCCACCACGTTGAAGTAGCGCAGCGAGGTGTGGCGCAGACCCGCTGCGACTGCCTGGTCGGCCAGCAGCCACTCGCCGATCAGCTTCGACTCGCCATAGGGCGACTCCGGCGCCTTCGGGGTGTCTTCGGTGACGAGGTCGAGGTCGGGCGTGCCGTAGACGGCGGCGCTCGACGAGAACACCATGAGATTGACGCCGCGATCGCGCATGGCCCCGAGTAGCACCGCCGTGCCTGTCACGTTCTGCTCGTAGGTGTGCAGCGGCCGCTGAACTGACACGCCCGCATATTTGAAGCCCGCCACGTGGATGACGCCGCTCACCTCGTGCTCGGCGAGAGTGCGCATCATGAGAGCGCCATCGAGGATGCTGCCGCGCACGAACGGCACGTGCTGCGGTACGAACCCCCGATGCCCGCTCGAGAGGTCGTCGACGACGACCGCGCGCAAGCCGGATTCGAGCAGAGCACGCACCACATGGGCACCGATATAGCCGGCGCCGCCGGTTACCAACCAGGTCATGCTCAGAGGGTATCGGGCGGCCCAGCGACACGCGGCCGAGTAGCGTGTTGCCCACCGTGACAACTCAAGTGCGCCGCCTGCTGGCCGACGAACGCGTGCGCTTCCTGCTGGTTGGTGGCGTCAACACCGCGGTCGGCTACGGCCTGTTCGTGGTCATCGAACTGAGCATCGGTCGCTGGATCGGCTACCTCGGGAGCCTCTATCTCTCGTATGCACTGGCCGTGACGCTCGCGTTCGTGTTGCACCGCAGGCTGACCTTTCGCGCCCACACCACGGGCGGCTCAGCCCTCGTCGACTTCGCTCGATTCTGCTCGGTCTATGTGGTCGCGCTCGCGGTCAACACGATCGGGCTACCGCTGCTCGTCGAGGTGGGACACCTGCCGCCCATCGGCGCGCAGGCGATCATGGTCGTGGCGACCACTCTGATCAGCTATCTGGGGCACAAGTACTTCTCGTTCCGGCGTGCGGCACCAGACGATCACCCAGAGGAGGCGACGAAGACCATTCCCTCGCCCGAGATCGTCAGCGACGACTCGTCGGCAACGTAGACGGCGTGCCCACGCTCCAACTCGTGGTCGCCGAGCGTCACGGCGCCGCTCGTGCACAACGCGATGGCGGGGCCGGTGAGCGGCAGGGTGACACCGACGGACGCGGCATCCGGAGACACGACCGTCAGCGCGAAGTCGGGAACACCGGGGCTGAATACCGCGACTCCCGGCTGCGGCCGCTTCGGCTCGAGATACGGCACCGGCAACGCCCGGAAGTCGAGCACCTTCACCAGCTCGGGTACATCCACGTGCTTGGGGGTGAGGCCGCCGCGCAGCACGTTGTCGCTTGCGGACATCAACTCGATACCCAGCCCGTGCAAATAGGCGTGGATGTTGCCTGCCGGCAGGTACAGCACCTCCCCCGGCTTCAGCGACACCGTGTGCATCAGCAGTGAGATCACGATGCCGGGGTCGCCCGGGAACGCGTCGGCGAGCTGTCGCACCGTGTCCCACGACGGGTCGTCTTCCACAGCCGACGCCTCGACAACGGCTGCGATCACCTCGTCGACTCCCGGCCCGCGTGTGATCAGCCACTCGAACACGAGGCGCAGCGACGCGTCATCGACCAGCCGCTCGAGCAGCGGCGCGATCCGTTCATCACCCGAGACCGGCAGCAGCAGGGTGCGGGTGTCTGCGACCGGACGGAAGCCGCACAGCGCCCGAAAATCGTCGCTCAGCGCGTAGATCAACTCGGGCTTGTGAAACGCATCACGGTAGTTGCGTTCCGGCGCGTCGAGCGGAATGCCGGCGGCGTTCTCGGCGGCGAACCCGGCCTCGGCCTGCGCCGTCGTCGGGTGCGCCTACAATGACAGCGGGGATTCCGCGGCGAGCACCTTCAGCAGAAACGGAAGCCGCCCGTCTACAGCGTC
>JBDUBG010000279.1:0-7039 GCA_040004215.1 Pseudolysinimonas sp.
CTCTCGATCGGCTCTTTGACCTTGAGCAGTAGCTCCGCCTCGTTCCATACCTCGGCTGCCGTCTTCGCGATTGTCGCGCCCGCGGCGCGGTAGTCGTCATCGCTGATCGATGAGCCCAGCCCTGCGCCGCTCTGCACGGTGACGGTGTGGCCGTTCGCCGACAGATCATGCACCCCCGCAGGAGTGATGGCAACACGGAACTCGTTGTTTTTTATTTCGCTGGGGATGCCTACCTTCATGTCGCCAGCGTAGCCGCGCTTCACCATGGAATCCGCAGCGAAAATCGGCGTTTGCGTACTGAATTCGTGAAATGTGTGTATCGAAATGGTGCTTTTGCGCGCTTTGACGTTCCCTCACGCCGCCGCGTATGTCAGGATCGACGCACGGTGTCGGTCAACGTCGACGACATCGCACGCGAATGCCTGCGAAGGAGTCCCCACATGTCCCGCTCCCTGCCCGAAGATCCGCTGATCCGCTCGCTCGTGCTCAACGCGCGCCGCGCTCAGCTCACCCGCCGTGGAGTGCTCGCGGGCGCAACAGCTGGTGCGGCAGCACTCGCGCTGGCGGCGTGCGCCCCGACAGGCGTCACGAAACCAAAGGTAGCGACTGACATCTCGTCGACAGACAAGAAGATGATCTGGGCGAACTGGCCCCTCTACCTCGACACGACCGACGGCACGGGTGCCCACCCGACGCTCGACGCGTTCACCAAGAAGACCGGCATCAAGGTCGACTACCGCGAAGACATCGACGACAACAACACCTATTACGCCAAGGTGAAAGACCAGCTGTCGCTCGGCAAAGACATCGGAGCTGACCTCGTGGTGTTGACCGACTGGATGGCAAGTCGGTGGATCCGCTTCGGCTACACGCAAGAGTTGGATCACAGCAAGATCCCCAACTTCAAGAATCTTTCTCCAGCCCTGGTGAACGTCGATTTCGACAAGGGCCGCAAGCAGTCCATCCCGTGGCAGGGCGGATTCGCCGGAATTTGCTGGAACGTCGATAAGTTCCCCAAGGGGTTCACCAGCGTGAGCGAAATGCTCAAGGAGCCGGCGCTGAAGGGCCGCATCGAGGTGCTCAGCGAGATGCGAGACACCATCGGCATCCTCATGCTCGAGCAGAACGTCGACATCAGCAAGCCGATCGAGAACTTCCAGTTCCAGAACGCCCTCGATGTGTTGAAGAAGAACATCGACGACGGTGTCATCCGCAGCGTGAAGGGCAACTCCTACACCGACGATCTGGTCAGTGGCGATGCGCTCGCCGCAATCTGCTGGTCGGGTGACATCACGGCAACCAACGGCTCCAACGGCGACCACTGGGCGTTCGCGCTTCCTGACGCGGGCGGAACCCTCTGGAACGACAACATGATGATTCCCGTCGGGGCACGGCACAAAGCGAATGCCGAAGAATTGATCAACTTCTACTACGATCCCGAGATTGCAGCTGAAGTGGCGGCCTACGTGAACTACATCACTCCCGTGGTGGGTGCCAAGGAGGCGGCGGTGGCCATCGACCCCGATCTCGCCGACAACCAACTGATCTTCCCGGATGCCGACACGCTGAAGAAGGCGCACGTCTTCGCAACGCTGACTCCTGCACAAGAGCAGACCTTCACCGCAGGGTTCCAGAAAGTGCTTCTAGGCGCTTGATGTCAAGCACGCTCGCCGACTCAGGCGCCGACCTCGAACTGGTCGGCATCACCAAGCGGTTCCCGGGATTTACCGCGCTCGACAACCTCCATCTGACGATTCCGGCTGGCTCGTTCTTCGCGCTGTTAGGCCCCTCAGGATGCGGCAAGACGACGACGCTGCGCCTGGTCGCGGGGCTCGAAACACCGACCTCAGGTCGCATCCTGATCGGCGGCAAAGACGTGACGGACACCAAGCCGCATCAGCGTCCGGTGAACACGGTGTTCCAGAGTTACGCGCTCTTCCCGCACATGACCGTGTTGCGCAACGTCGCGTTCGGGTTGTACCGGCGGGGGGTGTCCAATCCACTCGGTCTGGCGCACGAGGCGCTTCGGCTGGTCGAACTCGATCACCTGGCAGGCCGTCGCCCAGCCCAACTCTCGGGTGGTCAACAGCAGCGAGTTGCTCTCGCCCGCGCCATCGTCAACAAGCCGGCTCTGTTGTTGCTCGATGAGCCGCTCGGCGCGCTCGACCTGAAACTGCGTCGACAGATGCAGCTTGAGTTGAAGTCGATTCAGGATGATGTCGGCCTCACCTTTCTGCATGTCACGCACGACCAGGAGGAGGCCATGACCATGGCCGACACCGTCGCCGTCATGAACAAGGGCGAGATTGAGCAGATGGGCGCCCCTGAAGAACTCTACGAACTGCCGAAGACGGCATTCGTCGCCAACTTTCTGGGGCAATCGAATCTGTTCACCGGTCCGGTGGTTTCGTCGAGCGCGACGTCGATCGTGGTCGACATCGCTGGCACCAAGCTGGAGGTTCCGCGCGAGCGCGCACAGCGGCATGCTGGCGTCGTGACGATCGGCGTGCGCCCCGAGAAGCTGACGCTGCTGACCGAGAAGCCGACGGCGGATTCCGGCGTCAACATGTTGGGCCCCGGGACCGTCACCGACGTGTCCTTCAGCGGTGTGAGCACGCAGTACTTGGTCGCGGTGCCGAATATCGGCACCGTCGCCGTGTTCGCTCAGAACATGCTGTTCGGCCCGGTCGCCAACCGAGGTTCGCAGGTCTGGCTGAGCTGGACGGTCGATCACGGGTTCGGTCTTGCCGATGAGCAGGGTGCAAGCCCGCGCTTCATGGCAGACGATGACACCCAGTCGATCGCTGCTCAGCGGCGAACGTCGCTCGAAGCCGAACTGGACGCCTGATGGGTGGCCGCTGATGGCGTTCGGCGCGTTTTCTAACGTCGACTCGCCGGTCGTTGAGGTACCTCGACGGCGCAGCCGCGCGGCGCTCTGGCTGTTGCTGCCTGGCGTGGTGTACCTCGGGGCGACGTATCTCGCGCCGCTCGTCTCGCTGATCATCACCAGCCTGAAGGCGCCGGATCTCGTCAACTTCGACATCGGCCGTTACGTCTACGCCCTCAACTTTTCGAACTATGTCACGGTGCTGGTCGAGTACTGGCCGATCATTCTGCGGTCATTCGGCTACGCAGCGCTCGCTACCGTTTTCGCTCTCGTGATCAGCTATCCCCTCGCGTATTTCATCGGTGTCGTGTTGCGCAAGTATCCGCTCTGGCAAGCACTGGCGCTGATCCTGGTCATCGCCCCGTTCTTCATGAGCTTCCTGCTGCGCACCCTGGCCTGGAAGGCGATCTTCGCCGATGAGGGCCCTGTGGTGAATTTCTTGCAGCAGTTCAACATCCTCGGTGCCAATGCTCACCTGAATGGCACAGCGTTCATGGTGATCTTCGGTCTCACCTACAACTTCATCCCCTTCATGGCCTTGCCGATCTACACCTCGCTGGAGCGACTCGACCTGCGCTTCGTTGAGGCGGGCGCCGACCTCTATGCGAACCCGGCGACGACTTTTCTTCGCGTGACGCTGCCGCTGTCCCTTCCGGGCGTCGTATCGGGAACACTGCTGACGTTCATCCCAGCGACCGGCGACTACATCAACGCCAGCTCGCAGTTTCTCGGCAGCACACAGACGACCATGGTCGGCAATGTGATCTCTGACACCTACTTCAATCTCTCTGACTACCCGTCGTCTGCTGCGTTGTCGATTGTGCTGATGGTGTTGATTTTGATTCCCGTCGGGATCTATCTGGCCCTCACGAAGACGGAGGACCTGCTGTGAGCTTGCAAGAGGCAGCTGTGCTCGGTCGGATCGAAGAAACTCCTCGGCCGGTGAAGCGCCCGAAGGCTCGACGTGGCAACTGGGGCGTCGGGATCTACTCCGTCGTGGTGCTCGGCATTCTGTTGATCCCGATCGTGTACACCATCGTGTTCTCGTTCAACATCCCGGCGCGCACCAACGTCAGTTGGCGAGGCTTCTCGCTCGACAACTGGCAGACGCTGTTCAACGACCCGCGCGTTGTGGCGGCGTTCAGCAGCAGCATCCTGGTGGGAGTCGTAGCGACCGTGGTTGCGGCAGCGCTCGGCACCGCGATCTCGATCGCCCTGGTGCGCTTCCGATTCCGCTTCCGCACCGGCCTGACGGTGTTGCTCTTCCTGCCGATGGCGACCCCAGAGGTCGTGCTCGGCTCTGGCCTCGGGTCGCAGTTTCTCAACATCGGGGTCGACAAGGGCCTCTGGACCACGATCATCGCCCACGTGATGTTCTGCATCAGTTTCGTGGTGATCACCGTCCGCGCGCGGGTGGCAAGCCTCGATCCGGCCATCGAGGAGGCGGGTCGCGACCTCTACGCGACACCCGGCCAGGTGTGGTGGAGGGTCACCTTCCCGCTGCTGCTGCCGGGCATCGTCGCGGCTGCCCTGCTGTCGTTCGCGTTGAGCTTTGATGACTTCATCATCACGGCGTTCGTGTCTGGCAACTTCGAGACCTTCCCGAAGTACATCTACACCGCGGCGGTGCGCGCCATTCCGGCACAGGCCAACGTGTTCGCGTCGATCATCTTCTTGCTCGCCATCGTCGTCGTGGTGGGCACGCAACTCAACGCGGCAGCTCAGCGTCGCCGCCTGGCGCGCGAGGGCTGATTTCGGCCTCTCAGCTGCCCGTTAGAGGCTGGCGAACGCGTCGTCAAGCACCGACATGGCGTCGGCCAGCTGCTCGTTCGTGATCGCGAGGCTCGGCAAGAACCGCAGCACATTGCCGTAGGTGCCCGCCGTCAGGATCAGCACGCCTTGCTGGGCCGCGAAGGCGGCCAGCTTGCCGGGCACGTCAGCCAGCGGCGCTCCCGTTGTTGGGTCGTTCAGCTCGACCGCCAGCATCGCGCCGATGCCCCGCACCTCGGCGATGATCGGGTACTTCTTCTGCAAACCGAGCAACGCGGGCTTGAGTGTCGCTTCGATCCGCGCGGCTTCGCCCAGCAGGTGATCGTTCTCGATGCGATCGAAGACGGCAATCGCGGCGGCGCAGGCCACCGGGTTGCCTCCGAAGGTGCCGCCGAGACCGCCGGGCTGTGAGGCATCCATGATCTCTGCGCGGCCGGTGACACCCGCGAGCGGGAGGCCGCCCGCGATGCCTTTGGCGCTCAGCACCAGATCGGGCACCAACCCGAAGTGCTCGCTGGCGAAGTAGGCGCCGGTACGTGCCATCCCGCTCTGGATCTCGTCGGCGATGAAGACAATCCCATTGGCCGTGCACCACTCCTGCAGTGCGGGCAGGTAGCCCTCCGCAGGCACGATGAAGCCGCCCTCTCCTTGAATCGGTTCGACGACGAGGCAGGCCAGGTCGGATGCTCCCACCGTCTTCTCGAGGTAGGAGATGGTGCGCGCCGCCGCTTCAGCGCCCGAGAGCCCGTCGTGAAGCGGGTACGAGTTCGGAGCGCGGTACACGTCGCCCGCAAACGGCCCGTAGCCGAGCGAGTACGGCATGGCCTTGAAGTTCATTGCCATGGTGAGGTTGGTGCGGCCGTGATACGCGTGCTCAAGCACCGCGACGCCGCCCCTTCCCGTGTACTTTCGGGCGATCTTGACGCCGTTTTCGACGGCTTCTGCTCCGGAGTTGACCAGCACGGTTTTTTTGGGGAAGTCACCAGGCGTGTGCTCGGCGAGCAGTTCGGCCACGCGGACGTATTCCTCGTAGGGCGTGATCGTGAAGAGGGTGTGCACAACATCGCCCAGCTGCTGTTGAGCGGCCGCCACCACGGCGTCGTCGGTGTGCCCGATCGTGGTGACCCCGATGCCGGCGCCGAGGTCGAGGAAGGCGTTGTCGTCGACATCCACCAGAATCGCGCCGTGTGCGCGCGCGATGAATACCAGCAGGGCGCTCGAAACGCCCGCGCTGACGGCGGCCACCCGTCGGGCCTGCAGCGCGAGGGAGTTGGGGCCAGGAATGGCCGTGACGACACGGCGTTCTGTCGGCACCCCAGAGGATGCGGTTGCTAGCGTGGTGTCGGGCAGAACGTCGGTCATGCCCGTCAGTCTATCGGCGGTCGCCCGCCCCCGCGATGTGCGGAATCGTGTGCAAATGCTAGTGTGAAGAAGGGATTCCGATGAACGCAGTACATTCCTTCGCGGTTTCCGTCGAATGGCAGGGCAATCGCGGAACGGGCACGAGTGGCTACAAAGACTTCGCTCGCCTCGTCGAACTGCGAGCGGAGGGCAAGCACGCGATCTCGGGCTCGGCCGCCAAGACGTTCCACGGCGACGCCGATCGGTGGAATCCCGAAGAGGAGCTGATCGGCGCTCTCGCCCAGTGCCACCTGCTCAGCTACCTTCACGTCGCGACTCAAGCCGGTGTGGTGGTCGACAGGTACACGGATGCCGCAACAGGAACCCTGCAGACGAACCCAGACGGCAGCGGGGCCATCGTCGATGTCGTGTTGCGCCCCGTCGTGACGATCTCAGCGGGAGACCCCGCCACCGCACTGGCGCTCCATGCCGACGCGAACCGGCTGTGCTTCATCGCGAACTCCGTGAACTTTCCGGTGCGACACGAGCCGCGGATTCTGCTGCTCGACGACGAACTCAGCTGAGTTTCGCCCGCAGCGAATCCCTTGCGGGTGCGGGTGTCCGCGTTAGGCCCGCGGACTAGGTTGGCAGCATGTTGCTGAGGCATGTCACCGGCGCTGCGTTGCGCCGCATCCGCCTAGACGACGGTCGCACGCTGCGAGACGTAGCGGCGACAGCAAACATCTCGATGCCATACCTCTCTGAGATCGAGCGCGGCCGAAAAGAGCCGTCGAGCGAGATCCTGGCCGGCATCTGCTCTGCCCTCGGCCTCACCCTGGTCGACCTGCTGCACGAAGTCACCGCAGAAGCGCTGGTCGTTGATCTGACAGCATCCGCCCCGGCACCCACCCGTGCTGCTCCGGTGACCGAGATCACTCCGGCGCGCAGTGGCGAGATCGTCCTGGCAGTTGCGGCATGACCGCAGCATCGACAATCGAGTGAGCCATCAGCCCCCACTAGACGGGTCGCGTCGGGTCAGCA
>JBDUBG010000407.1:0-2119 GCA_040004215.1 Pseudolysinimonas sp.
TCGACGCCGAGATCGGCGAGCTGGGCCGCATCCCGCACGTTCTGCACGCCCTTGATGACGATCTTGCCCGGCCACATGCCACGGATTACGTCGAGGTCCTTGAACGAGATCGTCGGGTCCATCGCCGCGTCGAGCATTTCACCAACGGTGCCGCCGGTCGCCGACAGCGAGGCGAACTCGAGCGGCGGCGTGGTCAGGAAGTCCCACCACCACCACGGCCGCGGGATCGCGTTGATGATCGTGCCGAGGGTGAGCTGCGGCGGGATCGAGAAGCCGTTGCGCTTGTCGCGCAGTCGGGCGCCGGCCACCGGGGTATCGACGGTGAAGTGCAAGGTATCGAAGCCGGCTGCTGCGGCGCGCCGGGTGAGCTCGTACGAGATTTCGCGGTCGCGCATGACATAGAGCTGAAACCAGTTGCGGCCGTTCGGGTTGGCGGCCTTCACCGCTTCGATCGAACTCGTGCCGAGGGTTGACAGCGTGAAGGGGATGCCAGCCGCACCTGCCGCGCCAGCACCGGCGATCTCACCCTCGGTCTGCATCAGCCGGGTGAAGCCAGTCGGCGCGATCGCGAACGGCATCGCCGACGGCCCGCCGAGAATCGTCGACGAGGTGTCGACATCGTCCATGCCGCGCAGGATCGACGGGCTGAACTCGACGTCTTCGAAAGCCTGTCGTGCCCGTGCCAGCGAGATCTCTTGTTCAGCTGACCCGTCGGTGTAGTCGAAGGCAGCCTTCGGTGTGCGCCGCTTGGCGATCGTGCGCAGGTCGGCGATCGTGAGGGCCGAATCCAGTCGACGCTTCTTCGCGTTCAGCGTCGGCGTCTTGAACTTCATCAGCGACGCGAGGTCTTTCGGGTTAGGAAACTGGCGTTTCACCATCAGGGTCGATCTCTTTCGCTCAGGAGTGGATGGAGTCGTAGTGCGCGAGCAGTCGCTCGCGGGTGCCGACGATGTGCTCGCGGGTGAGGCGCGACGCGAGGTCGGCGTTTCCGGCGACAACCGCGTCGAGGATGCCCTGGTGCTGACTCGCGACGGCGCGCGCGGTGAGCAGGTGGTGGGCTTGCACCTGGCCGATGCAGAGCTCGATCTCCCCCATCAGCAGAGCGTGCATCCTGGCCAGCCGAGGGCTCGTCTGACCGGCGACGAGCGCGCGGTGGAAGGCGATGTCCTCTTGGGCGAAGGGGGCATCGGCGCGGGCCTGCTCGAGCAGTTCGCGGTGCGCGGCGAGCGCTGCTTCTGGCACGCGTCCGGGAGCTGGCTCGCTCGCCAGCGCGGCGATGGCAGCAGACTCGACGATCGCACGGTTCTCGAACAGGTCGATGATGTCGGCACGATCCAGTTGCGGCACACGAGCCGTCTTGTGGGCGCGGCGCGTCAGCAGGCCCTCGGCGACGAGTCGCTCGAGCGCGGCCTTGGCGGTCGGGCGAGCCACTCCGTACTCGACGGCGATTGCCGTCTCAGTCACCAGCTCGCCCGGTGCGATGCGCGCGCTGAGGATCCGCTCGCGGAGAGCGTCGTAGACCGCCTCCGGAACTGACGTCGTCTTGAGTCGCGTCGGCACCCTGATCCTCATCGATTGGATTGTTAGACAAGTGTACGGAGACCCAGTGGGATGTCAAGATCGTATAGCATCTATGATCACCTACCCCGTTTCGGAATCGATGGTGAACTCTGATGGATGACGCACTCCCGCAGGTAAAGATCGACAGCGAGTTGGCCGCCCCCCGCTGGGCTCTCTTGCAGCGCCAACTGATCGACACCCTGAACGCAGTGGCGCCGGAGTTCGTCGCGCGATACACCCGAGATGACGGCACGCTGATCTGGCGCGACGAATGGCCCGGCATGGATGGCTCGGACGACCCATACGAGGCCTTCATGTATCTCGCGCTGTTCTACGCGATCGGAGGCGACGAATCCGTCTACGAACTCGCCCGCAAGATGTGGGACGCGATCACCTGGCAGTGGACCCAGTACGGGCAGATCGAGCGCGAGTTTGACGGCTACTACGACTGGATGCACCACGGCGAAGCGAACCTGTTCCACTACTTCTTCGGCTTCGGTAAGCCGGATTCACTGGTCGATCGGCAGCGAGCAGATCGCTTCGCGCGGATGTACACCGG
>JBDUBG010000038.1:0-7026 GCA_040004215.1 Pseudolysinimonas sp.
GCTATAAGCCGGTGCCGGTCAAGCCAAGCTACAGCCCGATTCGGGACTGTGGAGTCTACGGTTCGATCACCCTCGTCAACACCGCGTACGTCACCTATGCGATCACCCACGGTGACGGCAAGCAGGGCTGGAATACCGTGGTCGCCACGGCCGTGTCGCCGTACGTCTTCGACGTGTACACCACCTCCTCTTGGGTCATTGACCTGGGCGGCTACATGGACTGCTACAACCCCAAGGTCGATGTAAACCTGGATCGGGAGTGCACCTGGGACACGAACTCCATGGCCTCGGTCAAGCAACTCACCGTCACCTTCAACAACACCGGTTCAACGGTCCCTGTGACCTTCAGCATCCCGAGCGCGGGGATCACCGATGTGGTGGGGGCAGGTCTAAGCGGCCAGGCGACGATCGCGATCGGCACAGCAGGAAGTCAACAGATCAAGGTCTACGCTGACGGGCACCTACTCAGGACGATCCAGAAGTTCGACGGGTTTCTGGGCTGCGAGCCGGTCATTCTCGTGGCTGACCCGGCAACTGCAGGCACCTGCAACTCGGATGGCTCTGTCGCCAACGGGACGGTGAACTTGGACTGGATGCCGACCAAGGTGACGTACACGATCACAGGCGATGTGGGCAGTGGCGTGAACCAGGTGGCCACCGGCGCCTCGACATCGTTGCCGCCGGGGCACTACACGGTGAGCGCCTCGGCGCTCCCCGGCTACGTGCTGAGCGGCACTTCGAGCTGGGACGCGACGATAGTCGACCCGTCGCCGTGCGTCGTGCCGTGCCAGCAGGAGCTCGGACTCCCGGCGCCTGTCGACGGGGCGATTGATTGCGACCCGCCGACCCTGGAGACGTGGCAGACCGCCGCCTACCCGACCCAGCCCACCTGCGTGGCCCGGAACGGCTCGGTCACCGTGGGTGACGTGGGAGGTGGAGTGTCGTTCTTCACCGGCAAAGTCGACTACTTCCTCGATGGCTCCGTCACGCCGATGGCAACCCAAACCGTCGCGCTTGCACCCGGCAGTCACACCATCACGGCGGCTCCGCATGTGCTGGGCGACGGCCTGACAGGGCCGACCAGCTTTTCGATCACCATCACCCCGAGCACCCTGGTGTGCGCGGATCTGAAGACGCTGGCCCTCACCGGGTCGACGCCGACGGGTTGGTTCGGGCTGGGCTACGGTCTGCTGGCAGCAGGCATGGCGTTGGTCGCCATGCGGATCCTGCGTCGCCGCCGTGGCCTGAATGGCTAGGCGAAACAAGTGATCGAACTTGGCTATGCCCTGCTGGTCTCCGGACTAGCGCTCCTCGTGCTGCGCGTCATGCGTCGGCGCGGCGAGCTGGCCTAGCTGCACAGACGGCGTCGTCCCGTCCCCGTGTGCTGAGACACGTGGGGCGGGGCGGCGTCCCACTCTCTCTCCACGCCCTCACCCCCCCCAATGGGGGCCACGTCCTCCTTTTGGGGGACTGGTACTCTGGCAGCCTGGTAGGGGTCGGAACCCGAAGTTCGTCCCCGCTGGACAGCACCCCCACGCGCACCCCGCCGGCCCACATCCTCAGGGATGAAGTCGGAGCGTTCGAAGTTACTCATGCTCTGCTGACTGCCGAGAATGATCTCTCAGCTAGGACAACTCCCCCGTGTTCAGAAACCCCGTCACGACTGCGGCGACTCTTTTCGTCGCCGCCTCGATGTCGTTGGTCGTGAGTGCTGCGTTGCGTCCTCGGCACCGAGGTGCGCGCCGCGCCGGGTGAGTCCTCGGTTCGCCCGGCGCTGAGAACCGGGCGAACCGATTGAAGCACGATGCCCCGTCCCCCAACCCGCCTTGCGGGGGATGGGGCATTCGTGTGTCGGGCGGTCGACCTCGCGGACACGCTGAGTGCCGACCAGAGGTCGCCTAGCCTGGATGGGTGCATGATTCCCCCGCTCCCTCGGACAGCCCACTGCCCAGCGACCACCCTTTGCGCGACGGGCGCACCTGGGCATCCTCGCTGATCCGGGCTTACCGGGGCGATCGTCCGAAGACCCGTCCGGTGTGGTTCACGCGACAAGCGGGGCGCTCGCTGCCGGAGTACCTCGAACTTCGCGCCGACAGCGACATGCTCGATGCCTGCCTGAACCCTGAGCTCGCGAGCGAGATCACCGTGCAGCCGGTGCGTCGCCACGGCGTCGACGCGGCAATCCTCTTCACTGACATCACCGTTCCCGTGAAGTTGGCGGGCGTCGACGTACGCATCGTTCCGGGGCATGGTCCGGTGTGTGACTCCCCGGTCCGCACCGCGTCAGATGTGCTGCGACTTCCTCCGCTGGATCCGGATGCTCTGCAGCCGATTCGCGACGCGGTTGCGTTGAGCGTTTCGCAGCTCGGCGGCACGCCGCTCATCGCGTGCGGGGGTGCGCCGTTCACTCTCGCCTCCTCCCTGGTCGAGGGCGGGCCGTCGAGTGATCAGCGCCGCGCCCGCACGATGATGTACGCCGACCCGCACAGTTGGGCGACGTTGCTCAATTGGTGCGCCGACGTGACCGGCGCCTTCCTTCGTGCCCAGGTGGATGCCGGAGCGAGCGCCGCGCAGCTCGTCGACTCTTCGGTTGGCTCGTTGTCGCGTCGCGACTACCAGCGTCGGGTGCGCCCGCATTCAGAGCGCGCATTCAGCGCTCTGCGCGGCCTCGATGTGCCGAGGGTGCATGTCGGCGTGGGAAGCGCAGAGGTGCTCGACCTCATGGCCGGCATCGCGGATGTGGTCGGCGTGGATTGGCGGCTGCCTCTCGACGAAGCAGATCACCGGCTGGGTGGCACGGTTCCGCTTCAGGGAAACATCGATCCGGCGCTACTCGCTGCCCCGTGGCCGACCCTCGCAGCGCACGTGCGGGACGTGCTTGATCGCGGCGCGTCGGCCCCCGCACATGTAGTCAATCTCGGGCACGAAGCGCCGCCAGACACAGATCCGGACGTGCTCACCCGCATCGTCGAACTCGTGCACGAGTTGGGCTGATGTCCCAGGTCATCGTCGTCGGCGCTGGCATCGCCGGACTGGTGGCGGCCCGGCGGCTGGTGCTCGGCGGTCGCGAGGTGATGGTGCTCGAGTCATCCGATCGCGCGGGTGGGCAGCTCGCGCGTCACACGGTGGGCGGCCTGGAACTGGATGTCGGCGCCGACTCATTCGAAACGCGCGGCGGCGCCGTCGCCCAGCTGGCGGGTCGTCTGGGCCTCGGAGACGACATCGTGCCGCCCGCGGAGCTCGCGACCTGGTTGTTCCGCGCCGACGGCACGGCGATCCCTGTGCCCTCCGCCAGCCTGCTCGGCATCCCGTCCGTGCCGCTGGCCCGTGACGTGATCGACGCGATCGGGCTGCGCGCGGCACTGCGCGCCTCGCTCGACCTGGTGCTGCCCGCAACAGTGGGGGCGACGGCGGCCTCGCTCAGTGAACTGGTGCGGCGACGGATGGGCCGTGCGGTGCTGGAGCGGTTGGTGGCGCCCACGGTGCGCGGCGTGCACTCGATGAGCCCAGACCAGCTGGCGCCGGAACAGGTTTCTCCTGCGCTGCGGGCCGCCCTGCGCGGCGAGGGTTCCCTGTCGCACGCGGTGGCGAGCATCCTGGCGAGCTCGACAGCCGGGTCGCAGGTGGCGGGGATCCGGGGCGGAATGGTGAGACTGGTCGACCTGCTGCTCGCCGACCTCGACCGGTTCGGTGTGGCCATGCGGTTCGGTGTGACGCTCGACGACGTGACACCTGACCACGTTCGGATGGGCGGCGAGGTGGTGCGCGGCGAGGTGGTCGTCGCCGCGCCCGGCGTGGCAGCGGGGCGGGTGCCGGGGAGGAGGGTCACCGTGGTCACCCTTGTTGTCGATCAGCCCGAACTCGCGGCTGCACCGCGCGACACCGGTGTCGTGGTCGAGTCGGGCACGCCGGGTGTCGGCGCCCGGACTCTGACGCATCTCACCGTGAAGTGGCCGTGGCTCGCCGAGCAGGCGGCGGGTTTGCAGGCCATGCGGCTGACGTACGAAGGTGAGGTCGGCGATGTCGAGCGGGCAGTTGCCGACGCGGGTACGCTGCTCGGTGTCTCCCTCACACGGCCTCTCGACGCCGACATGGTGACCTGGGAACGAGCCGTGCCTCGAACGCATGCCGTTGACGGAATGCACTATGTCGGGGAGTCTGGTTCTGGTACTGGATTGGCCGCCGTGATCGCACAAGCGGAGTCCGAAGCCGAACGTCTGCTGGGCGGGAGCCCAGAAGCCGAGGGCTAGGCTGGACCGATCAGCCATCAAGGAATGGAGTGTTCCATGAAAGGCAAGATTATCTTCGTCACGGGACTCGGTCTCGGCTACGTGCTGGGTACCCGCGCCGGTCGTGAGAAGTACGAGCAGTTGAAGTCGACCGCGATGAAGTTCTGGAGCGACCCCCGCGTTCAGCGCCAGGTGGACGCCGCAGAGAGCTTTGTCAAAGACAAAGCACCCGACGTTGCAGAGTTCGTGACCGACAACGCCAAGAAGGTCGTTTCGCAGGTGACCGGCAAGAAGCCGGCTGCCAAGCCCCGCACGTCGACCGCTGCCAAGTCGGGCACGACGAAGTCCAGTTGATCGGGGGCTGAGCAACCGTGTCTCAGACCTCCGGCGTCGGGTCGACGCCGCCAGCGCGTCCCAAGCGCTCCCTGTTGTCGCTCGTCACTGATGTGCCGACGCTCATCCAGGAGCTGTTCCACCGCGAGGTAGAACTCCTGAAGGCCGAGGTGATCGCGAAACTCAAGGCGCTCGGCGTCGGGGCGGGGCTCCTCGCCGCGGCCGGTGTCGTTCTGCTCTTCATGGTCGGTGTGCTGCTGACAGCCGCCGTGTTGGCGCTCTCGCTGGTGCTGCCGGGTTGGCTGGCCGCGTTGATCGTGGCGGTGTTCCTGCTGATCGTGGCGGGCATCCTGGCGTTGATCGGGTACCGCATCCTGAAACGCGGAATCCCGCCGGTGCCGACGGAATCGATCGACAGCCTGAAACGGGACTACCGAGCCATCAGAGGTATTGGAAAGCGAGGAACGTCATGAGCACTCCCATCGACACCAAGGCGCAGGCCGCGAAAGTGCAAGCCCAGAGGGCGCGCGACGAGCTCGCCTCGACTCTTGATGCCATCGAAGACAAATTGAACGTTCCCAAGCGAGTCACCGAGCTCGGCGAGAAGGCGGCAGCTGCCTATCGCCAAAACCCGATGCCGTGGATCGTGGGGGGCGTCGCCGTTGCGGTGATCGCCGTGGGCTTGGTCGCCTGGGCCATCTTCAGCGACGACTGAGCCGCATGCTGGCGGCGGTCGATTCGCTCCTGTGCACCGCGCAGGGGAGGATGGGACCGTGAGTCACGCGCGAATCGGATCTGTGACCCGCCGATGAAGGTCGGCGGGTATGACGGCGCCCTCGCGCTTGCGTACGCGCAGTCGGTGGCATCCTCGCTCGGTGCTGAGCTCGTTGCGCTCCCGTCGGGTGATGATCAGTCGTCAGCCCGGCTTCGCAGCGCACTGCTGGCCGGCGAGTTGGATGCCGTGGTTCAGGCATACCCCGACCTCCCGACCGAGCGTGCGGTCGGCGTCGCGGTCGCGGCAGTCCCGAGGCGCGCCGATCCCCGCGACGCGTTGTGCGCCCGCGACGGTCTCGCCTTGGCTGACCTCCCAGCTGGTGCGCGCGTCGGCGTCGAGCACCCGCTTCGCCGAGCGCAACTTCTCTCACGTCGGCCCGACCTCCATGTGGTGGAGCTGGTCGGCGACGTCGACACCCTCCTCGGGCGGGTCGGAAGTGACGACACGGATCGACATGTGGATGCCGTCATTCTGGCTGCTGCCGCACTTGAGCGACTCGGCCGACTCGACGCGATCACCAAGTATTTCGGCATCGACCCGTGGCCGACTGCGCCCGGGCAGGGCGCGCTCGCCGTCGAGACCCGCACCGGCGACGAGAAGTCGGTAGCGAAGGTCAACCACACGACATCCCGGCTTACCGCGGAGGCCGAGCGCGCGGTGCTGGCGATGCTCGAAGTCAGCTGCACCGCTCCGATGGGCGCGCACGCGATCCTCGACGAGGGACTGCTGTTCCTGAGTGTGCGGGTCTACCGTGAGGACGGCAGCGAGCAGCTGACGAGTTCGCACGCGCTGTACCCCGACGATTCGGCCGACCCGATCGGTGAGCTTGCGAAACGGGTCACCGACGAACTGCTGGCGAGCGGTGCTGCTGAGCTGGCTCCGTTGCGGGTACGCGGCGATATCCCGGGCCGATGGGGCACAGAGTGACGCCCGCGAAACCGCTCGCCGGATGGCGCGTGCTGGTGCCCCGCGGCGGCAAATGGGGAGACGCCGCCGCCGCGACACTGCGCAGCTTGGGTGCGCGTCCCGTCATTGCACCCCTCATCAATTTCGCCGGCACCGAGGACCCCTCGGCTCTGGCAAACGCGCTGCACGAACTGAGCGACGGCCAGTTCGACTGGATCGTCATCACCAGTGCGACCACCGTCGATGTGCTGACCAGTCAGGGCACGCGCGTCCCAGACTCCACCCGGATCGCCGCGGTGGGCGAGACCACGGCAGCGGCGCTGAGCCTAGCCGGATACCGGGTCGATTTCGTGCCCAGCTCGGATAACTCGGCGCGGGGACTCGTCAAGGAGTGGCCGGCCAGCGACATCCGCGGTCGCGTGCTGATCCCGCAATCCGACATCGCAGAGCCGACCCTCGTCGCCGGGTTGTCGAAGCTCGGTTTCGCTGTTGAGTTTGTGACCGCGTACCGCACAGTTGGCGTGCCGGTGACGCCTGATGTGGCGGCGGATGTCGCATCCGGTCGCATCCGGGCCGTGCTGGTCACCTCGGGCAG
Source organism: Pseudolysinimonas sp. (assembly GCA_040004215.1). Classification (GTDB taxonomy): domain Bacteria; phylum Actinomycetota; class Actinomycetes; order Actinomycetales; family Microbacteriaceae; genus Lysinimonas. The sequence continues at coordinate 6,839 of JBDUBG010000038.1, forward strand.
CGTCGCCCGGCAGTTGGCGTCACAGCTCGCACCGCTCCCCGAGGAAACCGTGATCGCCTGCATCGGCCCCCGTACCGCCTTCGACGCGCGTGCGGCGGGTCTGCCCGTGCACGTGATCGCCGAGGAGCGCTCTGCCGATTCGCTCATCGCGGCGCTGGTCGAATACGCAGAAGCCGAGTGAGTTCGTT
>JBDUBG010000051.1:0-2113 GCA_040004215.1 Pseudolysinimonas sp.
ACAACCCGGTTAACCCCGGCTACTTCGTTCGTGATCCGCGTCGAGATCTTCGCCAGCACCTCGTAGGGCACCCGCGTCCAGTCGGCGGTCATCGCGTCTTCGGATGACACCGGCCGCAGCACGATCGGGTGGCCGTAGCTGCGGCCGTCGCCCTGCACGCCGACCGAGCGCACGTCGGCGAGCAACACGACTGGGCACTGCCAGATCTCGTTGTCGAGGCCCGCGGCGCTCAGCTCGAAACGAGCGATGGCATCCGCCTTGCGCAGCAGCTCGAGGCGTTCGAAGGTGACCTCGCCGACGATCCGGATGCCGAGCCCCGGCCCGGGGAACGGCTGGCGCCCCACGATGACCTCTGGCAGACCTAGCTCGCGTCCAATGGCTCGCACCTCGTCCTTGAACAGGGTGCGCAACGGCTCGACGAGCTCGAACTGCAGGTCTTCGGGCAGGCCGCCCACGTTGTGGTGACTCTTGATGTTGGCGGTGCCGGTGCCTCCGCCGCTTTCGACGACATCCGGGTAGAGCGTGCCCTGCACGAGGAAGGCGATCGGGTCGTCGTCTGCGGCGAACTCGGCAACGAGGTCGACCTGCGCCTGCTCGAAGGTGCGAATGAACTCGCGCCCGATGATCTTGCGCTTCGTCTCCGGGTCGGTGACGCCAGCGAGCGCGCTCATGAACTGCTCGCGCGCGTCGATGGTGACGAGCCGGATGCCGGTGGCCGCCACATAGTCCGTCTCGACCTGTTCGCGTTCGTCCTGGCGCAGCAGCCCGTGGTCGACGAACACGCAGACCAACTGGTCACCGACAGCCTTGTGCACGAGTGCGGCCGCGACCGCCGAATCCACCCCGCCCGAGAGCCCGCAGATCACGCGGCCGGAGCCGACCTGTGCGCGGATTTTCTCGACCTGCTCGGCGATGACGTTGCCGCTGTTCCAGTCGGCCGGGATGCCCGCCGCGTCGTGCAAGAAGTTCTCCAGAACGCGCTGGCCGAACTCCGAGTGCTTCACCTCTGGATGCCACTGCACCCCGTAGAGCTTGCGGGCGTCACTCGCGAAAGCGGCAACGGGGGTCGCGTCGCTGGTGGCCAGCACCTCGAAGCCCTCCGGCGCCTTGACGACGGAGTCGCCGTGGCTCATCCACGCGGTCTGCTCAGCGGGTTGACCGGCAAGCAGCTTCTGATTGGCCAAGACTCCGCCAGGCGTTGAGAGCCGCACCGCCGTCGAGCCGTACTCGCGCAACCCTGTTGGCGCTACCTCGCCACCGAGCTGCTGCGCCATCACCTGGAATCCGTAACAGATGCCGAGTGTCGGCACCCCGAGTTCGAGCACTCCGGGGTCGAGATCGGGCGATCCCTCTTCGTACACGCTCGACGGCCCGCCACTGAGCACGATGGCGGATGGGTTCTTCGCCGCAACCTCTGCCGCGGTGATCGTGTGAGGCACAATCTCGCTGTAGACGCCGGCCTCGCGCACGCGACGCGCGATCAGCTGGGCATACTGTGCCCCGAAATCGACGACGAGAACGGGATGCGCTTCGGTGCCCTCGCGATCACTCACGCGGCGGCGCCCACGGGAATCCGAGCCTCAGCTCGTGCGATCTCGGCCTTCACGTAAGCCGGAATGCGGAACTCGAAGTAGAACGAGAGGAAGGGCACGATGCCGCCCAACGCGAAGAACAGGAATCGCCCGAACGAGAACCGCACCATTCTCCACAGCAGGAAGTCGCACCCGAGGTAGACGACATAGAGCCAGCCATGCACGATCAGGATCGCCGTAGACAGGTCGACTCCGGTGATGTGGTCACGTGGGGTGAGTGCCAAGAAGCCGAACGGCCCATTCATCTCGATGTCGACAAGCAGCCCGTAGCGCAGCACCATCATCACGCAGAGCAGCAACAAGAAAACGCCGGTGACGATCGCCGAGACCCGAAAGACTCTGAGAACGTTTCGAACGCGCGGAACGTCCGCAGGGCGTGGTCCGGAGGGCATGCCCTTATTCTAAGGTCGCCATCTGGGCGGCATCTTCGTGCTCCTTTTCCACCACGTCCTTCACCAGCCGGTACCAGAGATAGACCGCGAATCCGGCGAAGATCGCCCACTCAGCCGCGTAGAAAATGT
>JBDUBG010000087.1:0-2113 GCA_040004215.1 Pseudolysinimonas sp.
GTTGAGCCGATAGTAGAGATCTTCCCGGAACGTCTTGTTGGCGACGCCGCTGAGCAGGTCGCGATTGGTCGCGGCAATCACCCGGACATCGACGCTGGCGTTCGCCTTGGTGGACCCGACCCGCTGAATCTCGCCGTTCTCGAGGAACCGGAGCAGCAGGCTCTGCATCCGTGGGCTGGTTTCCCCGATCTCGTCCATGAAGACCGTGCCGCGGTTGGCCATCTCGAGCACACCGGCGCGATCGCGATAGGCCCCGGTGAAGCTGCCCCGCGTGTGCCCGAACAACTCGCTCTCGAGGAGCGTCTCGGTGATCGCCGCGCAGTTGACGGTGACGAGCGGGAACGCGGCACGCGCGCCGCCCGAGTGGATCAGCCTCGAGACGATTTCCTTGCCGACACCGCTCTCACCGGTGATGAGAACCTTGGCGTCGGTGCGTGCTGCGGCCTGCAGGTCTTGACGCAGCCGCCCCATGGCCTCGCTGCGACCGATAAGTCTTGGAGGTTCTTGCATAGCGCGGAGGGATCACCGAGAGCGACGGGGAACCCAATGGTATAGGCAACCGGCACGCCGTTGTCAAGAAAAGGCACCAGGCGTTGTCTTTTCTCTCCCGCGCGTAGACTTTATCAAATTTTCATTCATCGGCGATAACCGGCTAAGCCCTGCCAGTGTGAGGATTACGAGGATTTTCAAACAGGGAACGCATGTTGCATTTTTGTCATATGCCCTGATGCCACCTCACACGACGTGATTCTCGCGGAAACCTTGGAGCCTCGCGCATGGACATTCGTTTCGTCTCGACCTTGACCTCCGAGGACGAGGCCAATTTCGCCCCCGCCCTGCTGCGAGCTGTCGGCTCGCTGCTCGACCAGCTGCCCATCGCTTACACCGTTCGGATGGAGACGACCGGGGGCAAGGTTTTCCAATACAGCCATCCGGCGGTTGACGCCACCTTTGGCACCGCCTTCGAACCGTCCGGCGCTTCCGCCCTGAAATCCTGAACTCGCGACCGGTGCCGGCGTCATGCCGCCGGACCTGGTTGTTCGTCCCCGCAGCAGACTCTCTTCTAGCCCACGGGGTCGGGTGACGCCACAATCGCCCTGACCCTGTGGGTATTTCAGGGCACTACCCTTGCACATCGGGCTCTCGGCGTGGTTGGAGCCTGTCCCTCCCTCCCTCCGACCAACTCGCGACGCAGCTGCCGGAACAAGTGCGTCGATTCCCTGACGCGTGATGTCCAAAACGTGATCCTGCGATGAAAGACGATGGAGCAACGTTCGAGGTAGAGCCGGGCGGTGGCTTGCGTGAGCTGGACTCGGCCGCGGTCAGCTTTTCCGTCGGCGAGCGCTGGCGCGCCATACCGATCTGGGCGTGGTTTGGCACGCTCCTCGGGATAGTCATTTTGACGCAGTTCGCATACGGCGCCTACAGTGCGGAGCTTGGCAACTACTCCGACGAGTCGGCGCACTTCATGAACGCGCTGCTGTTGCGGGACTACCTGACACATGGCCTCGCACAGCATCCGCTCGCCTTCGCTGAAAACTACTATCTGAGCTATCCGAAGATCGCGCCATTGATGTGGCCGCCATTCTTCCACGCCTCCCTTGGGCTGTTCCTTTTGCCGGGGTGGCCGCCACATCAGGCCGCGCTGCTCTTCGTCGGGCTGATCACCGCCCTCGCCGGCGTCCGGCTCACCCGCATGGTCCTGCTCTTCGCCTCGCGGCTCACGGCGGCGGTGATCGCAGTCCTCTTCCTGCTGACACCGCTGATCGTGGACCTGAGCACCGCCGTGATGGTGGATATCGCGCTGGTCGCCCTCGGGCTCGAGTCGGCCTGGTGGCTGGCCAAGTACTACGTCTCCGGCGAACGGCGTCACGCCGTGCTGTTCGGCGTGTTTGCGACCTGCTGTTGCCTGACCAAAGGCAACGGCGTCGGCATCACGCTGCTGCCGGCGCTGCTGATACTGACGACCGGCCGCGTGCACCTTCTTCGCGGTCCCGGTCTGTATGTCGCCGCGGCAATGGTGGCGCTGTTCGCGGCGCCGTTCGTCTACATCAGCTACCGGCTGTGCGATGCGATGGGTGACTTCACGGGAACAGGAACCGCCGACACCGTT
>JBDUBG010000018.1:0-2102 GCA_040004215.1 Pseudolysinimonas sp.
GATGAGCCCCATCTTCTGAAGCCGTTGCTCGCTGACTGCCTGATGGATCGGCAGCAACTCGACCGTCGTGACGCCGAGGTCGCGCAAATAGGCGATTGTCGACTCGTGCGCTAGCCCGGCGTATGTGCCGCGCAGTTCTTCTGGCATCGCCGTGTTCAGCTTGGTGAGACCCCTCACGTGAGCCTCGTAGAGCACGGTGTGGTCGAGCGGGATCCGCGGCTTCTCGACGCCGCCCCAGTCGAAGTCGCCGTCCTGCACATAGCCGCGCCAGTCGCCGGTGGGCGTTCTGGCCAACCCACGCGCATAGGGATCGAGCAGCTGCCGGGCGGGATCGAAGGCGTGCAGCGGTCCGCTCGGGCCGCTGGCCCGAAGCGCGTACGAGACACCGGGCGACAATGAGCGGGTCGTTGCGGTCCACACATCGTGCGCGTCGCGGCTGAGCGGGATCGTCTTCGACACCCAGTTCGGGTCTGTCCCGTCGAAGATGCACAGTTCGATCGTGGTCGCGCTGGCGCTCCACACTCGGATCTCGCCACCCTCGCTGCCGAGATGCACCCCGAGATTCCTCAGCGGATCAGCGGGGGCCATAGGTTCTAGGTTAGGGCGCGTATGCCCTGCCGTCGTTCCAGACGGCGAGAATGGATGCCATGCCCATCTACCTGGACCACGCGGCCACCTCGCCGCTGCGGCCGGAAGTGCTTGCGGCGTACACCGCAGCGCTGCCGCTCGTGGGCAACCCGTCGTCGATCCACGGGCAGGGCCAGGCCGCGCGCGAGCTGCTGGAGCAGGGTCGCGATCGAGTTGCGGCATCGCTGGGTGCCGACACGGTCGAGGTGGTGCTGACCGGCGGTGGCACCGAGGCGGTGAACCTGGGAATCAAGGGTCTGTTCTGGCAGAGAGCTGGTCGGGTAGCCGTCGGCGGCGTCGTGTCGAAACCACACCGCACGCGCAACCGCATCATCGTGCCGCTGGCTGAACACCACGCGACCATCGACTCCGTCGAGTGGCTGGCCGGGCAGGAGGGCGCTGTGCTCGATTGGATCGAGGTGGATGAGCTCGGTCGCATCCGGCTCGATGCGCTCGAAGCGGCACTCGCGGTCGGCGGGGACGATGTCGCGCTGGTCACTGCCCTGTGGGCAAACAACGAGGTGGGGACGATCCAGCCGGTGGCCGAGATCGTGGCGGCCGCAGCACGGTACGGCGTGCCGGTGCACCTCGACGCGATCGCCGCATACGGTGCGGTGCCGATCGACTTTCATGCCACGGGCGCCGCGGCGCTGAGTGTCTCTGCGCACAAGATCGGCGGCCCGGTCGGCGTCGGCGCGCTGCTGTTGGCGCGCTCCGCGAAGGTCGAGTCGCTGCTGCACGGCGGCAACCAGCAGCGGGCTCGCTCAGGAACGCAAGACGCGGCAGGGGCCTCCGCATTCGGAGTCGCAGCCGAGCTCGCCACGACGAACCTGGCCGAGCACGCCGCCGAACGTGCGACGCTGCGCGACCACTTGGTGCGCGGCATTCAGAGCAGGGTGCCGGGCGCGACGCTGCGCGGCGATCCTGACCCGACCGGGCGACTGCCGGGCAACGCGCATTTCACCTTCGCGGGCTGCGAGGGCGACTCGCTGCTCTTCTTGCTTGATGTCGCGGGCTTCTCGGTCTCGACCGGCTCGGCCTGCCAGGCAGGAGTGCCAGAGGCCTCGCACGTGCTGCTCGCCATGGGACTCAGCGAGGCGGATGCCCGAGGTGCCCTCCGCTTCACGCTCGGCCCCGACACGACGACTGACGAGATCGACGCGCTGCTGGCTGCCCTTCCCGGGGTAGTCGAGCAGGCGCGCGCTGCGGGCCTCGCCGAACGGCAGCCGTCGCTGGGTCACTGACGTTCGGCGGACACGACGGGCTTCACCGACTCTTACTTGACGTCGGCTTGCACCTGCAATATTGTTCTGACAGGTGCAAGAAGAGAGGTTGTGAATGACGGAAGATGCCGACGCACTGAGCGCCCGCCTCACCGCCATCGCGAGCACCCAGCGCATGCGCATCCTGGCCGCCGTCGCCGCAGAGTCCACGCACGTGAGCGAGCTGGCACGCCGTCTCGGAATGTCGCGGGC
>JBDUBG010000063.1:0-6960 GCA_040004215.1 Pseudolysinimonas sp.
CCGACGAACTGCGCGGGGCGGCGACGGATGTCGTGGGCACCCGCGCCGCGGTCGACGCCTTCGTGGCCGGCCGCACCGTTCTGCATCGATCCGCGATCGGCGGACTCGCGTCGGCCACGGTCTCCGAACTCGACGGGGCGGGCCGCTCCGCGGCGACCGCTGCCGGGCTCGAGCTGTCGCCGGTGTCGTTGCAGACGCTGATCGTCAGGTTGACGACATCCGATTCCACCACTCAGTCCGAGTTCGAAAGTGAGGTCAGCGCATGAGCGCCGTCACGACCACTAACGCCGCGGCGAAACCTGCCGCTCGATCCGGCGGAACGCCGTTTGGCCGCATCCTCAAGATCGTGCGTCTGCACCTGGGCAACCCGTACACGACCATCGTGCTGCCCTGGATCATTCTCGGCATCATCTTTCTGGTCAACGTGGCCATTTGGGCCCTGGTCGCCCTCGCGGTCGGCACGAGCGGGAACGACGCTCGCGACGTCAGCAAGGGCTTCTCGTACAGCGGCTCGTCGTTCTACATCGCGGGCTACATGGTGGTCGTCGCGGTGCAGGCGATCTCGATCACCTTCCCCTTCGCGCTCAGCTACGGCGCCACCCGACGCAACTACTGGCTGGGCACCTCGCTCACCTTCGTGCTGCTCTCGGCGATGTACGCGATCGGCTTCACGATCCTGGGCGCCATCGAGCAGGCCACCAACGGCTGGGGCCTCGGCGGCCACATGTTCACCCCGGTCTACTTCGGCGATACCTGGTGGGAGCGGCTGCTGGTCCTTTTCTTCGGTCTGCTGTTCTTCTTCTTCGTCGGGTCGTCGCTGGCCGCGGTCTGGGTTCGCTGGAAGGCCACGGGCATGGTGGTGTTCTTTGCCGCGCTGGCGGCGCTGCTGCTTGCCGCCGTCGCCGCGCTCACGCTCACGGCATCCTGGGTCGGGTTCGGTACGGCCCTGGGCGCCGCCGGACCGCTCGGAATCGCGTCGTCGCTGCTGATTCCCGCCGCGATCGGAGCCGTGGTCGGTTACTTCATTCTGCGGAGGGCGACTCCCCGGAGCTGAGTTCCTGGAACGCGGTGAGCTGAAGCCCGTCTGGTCCTTCCAGGCGGGCGTTCAGCGAGTTCCACGGGGTGCGCGTGGGCGGCGCAATCGGAACGGCACCGGCGTCGACCAGCGCGGCGGTCGTGGCCGCCGCATCCTGCACCTCGAAGGCCACCCGCAGCGTCAGGGGGAATGGATGCGCGACCGCGCGCCCCACTTCGACCTCGTCGATCATTGCCACCTGGGCGGTGTTCGCGAGTTCAAGGGTCGCGGTGGGGACAGCGAGGATCGCGACTCGTGCTCCGCCGTCGCCCTGATACGACTCGAGCTCGTGCAGGCCCAGCGTGTCGCGATAGAAGGCGAGTGCGGCATCCAGATCGGCGGTTTCGAGCACCAAGCGCAGCTGCAGTACCACTGCAGGCGTCGCGTCGGTCATCGCTTTGCCGCCTTTTTCGGCGCCTTCAGGCTCTTCTGCATCAGCACGGTGCCCAGCCAGCGACCGAACTTGAAGCCGACCTTACCCATTTCACCGATCTTCTTGAAACCGAAGTTCTCGTGCATAGCGATCGATGCGTCTGCCCCCCGATCGGCGATCACGGCGATGACCTCTTTGATGCCGGCCGCCTGGGCGTCGTCGAGCATCCGAGTCATCAGGGCTTTGCCGACCCCCTTGCCTGTTGCGGCAGGGCTGAGGTAGATCGAGTCTTCGACGGTGTAGCGGTACGCCGCCTTCGCCTTCCAGGGCGTGACGTACGCATAGCCGAGGATCATGCCGCTCGGCGACACCGCGACCAGCCAGGGGAATCCCAGGCGCTCGACATCGCGGTACTTGTGACGCATCTCTTTCAGGGTCAGCGCGTCTTCATCGAAGGTCACGGTGCTGTTCGCGACGTAGTGGTTGTAGATCGCCAGCATGTCGGGCACGTCGCGCTCGGTGGCCCGGCGCAGTTCGAACGAGAAGGCAGCCTCGGCGGGCGGCTTGGGGCGCAAGCGCGCGGGCAGCTGCCTGCGCGGGTTGTATTCCTCTTCCAACATGCAGTGAGTTTACGGCGACAGGCTCCAATCAACCGGGCTCGCCCCGGCTTCGACCAGCAGCTCGTTGGCTCGACTGAAGGGACGCGAGCCGAAGAATCCGGCGTTCGCCGACAGCGGGCTCGGATGCGCAGACGCGATGATCGGGATGTCACCCAGCAGCGGGCGCAGCGTGCCGGCATCCCGCCCCCAGAGCACCGCCACAAGGGGGCCGCCCCGCGCGACCAAGGTTCGGATCGCGTGCTCGGTGATCGCCTCCCACCCGGCGCCGCGATGCGAACCCGAGATGCCCGACTGCACCGTCAGCACCCGGTTGAGCAGCATGACTCCTTGGCGAGTCCACGGGGTGAGATCACCGTTCGGCGGGGGTGCGACGCCGAGGTCGGTGCCCAGCTCCCGATAGATGTTCTGCAGACTGCGCGGAACCGGACGTACAGAGGGGGCGACCGAAAACGACAGACCCACCGCGTGACCGGGGGTCGGATAGGGGTCTTGCCCGACGATCAGCACTTTCACGTCGGCCAGCGGCGCCGTGAAGGCGCGCAGCACGTTGCGCCCAGCTGGCAGGTACGGTCGACCTGCCGCCACCTCGGCACGCAGAAAGTCACCCAGGTGAGCGATCTGTGGCGCGACCGGCTCAAGCGCAGTTGCCCAGCCGGGGTCGACCAACTCCGAGAGCGGGTGAATGCGCTCGACGGCCACGCGACCACGCTAGCCGAGCGCCACGCGGCGGTGAGAACTCGCTAGCATCCGTGCATGGCACCCGAGCGCATCTCATTCCGAACGATGGCGTTCGGCCTGGTCGGCTTCTTGTTTCTCGTCGAGCTGGTCAGCGGAATTCTGCAGGGCTACTACGTACCTCTCGCGACCCAGATCGCCGGCCACATCGGGGCCACAACCGCCGACTACAACTTCACCGAGGCAGCCCAACTGCTCGTCTCGGCTCTAGTGGTGCCGGTGCTCGCCAAGCTCGGCGACATGTTTGGCCACAAGCGCATCCTGCTGGCCTCCACCGCGGTGACCGCCCTGGCGAGTTGGGGCATGGTCGCCTCCGGCAGCTTCGTCAGCTACCTCATCGCCTTCGCGTTCCAGGGCTTCTACGTCGTCTGGCTGCCGCTCGAGGTCGCGTTGATTTTCGACCGCGGTCGACGTGGCGGCAACAGTGCGTCAACGACGCGTCGCGCGGCTGGCCTGCTCGTGGTCGCCCTTGAGGCTGGCGCCATCCTCGGCGCGCTGGCCGGCAGCCGGGTGTTCAAGCTCTCTGACCACAACTTTCCGGTGACCTTGGCTGTGCCGGCGATCTGCGTGACGCTGGTGTTCTTTGCGATCTTGTTCGGCGTGAGAGAGTCAATCCCGATCCCGGGCCGCAAGCTCGATGGCGGCGGTTTTGTTCTGCTGACGATGGCGTTGCTGTTCATCACCAGCGGTCTCACCTTCCTGCGGCTCAATGGCCCCGGCAGCTGGACGGTGTGGGTTCCGATCGTGGTCGGGCTGCTGATCTTCGTCCCCTTTGTGCGGCAAGAGCGCAGGCATCCGGATCCCGCCATCGATCTGAAAATGCTCGGCAAGCCGAACATGTGGCCGGTGCAGCTCACCGCCGGTCTGTTCGGCATCAGCGTGCTGGGCGCCCAAATCCCACTCTCGACCTTCGCCGCTGCCGACCCCAAGAAAGTGGGCTACGGGCTGAACCTCGACTCTGACGTCATCTCATACGTCATCGGCGGCTATCTCATCTCGCTGATCGCCGGCGCGCTGCTGTTCCCGATCCTGGCGCGCCGGGCGACTCCCCGTATCGCGTTGATCGTCGCGACCTTCCTGGTGGCTGGCGGCTACTTGCTCTTCATCGTCTCGCACGACCAGTTGTGGCAGGTCGTGCTCAACATGGTGATCTCGGGCATCGGGTCTGGGGCCCTGGTCGCAGCGCTCCCGAGTGCCGCCGCGGCGGCGGCTCCGATCGGTCAGTCTGGCATCGCCACCGGGCTGACCAACACCACCAAGACGATCGGTGGCGCCTTTGCCTCTGCGGTGTTCGGCGTCATCCTGCACGTCGGCCTCACCTCGACGGCGAGCACCAGCGGCGCGGGTCTCGCCGCATACATCGCGGTCTGGACGATCTGCGGTGTTGGCGCCCTGGTCGCGGCAGTGCTGCTGTTCCTGGTGCCGAAACTGGCGTTCTCTGACACCGAGGTGGATGTCGCGGCCGATGCGGTGGGCGCCGTCGAGAATCCGACGCCCTAGCTGGGCTGACTAGCTCGCCAGCAACGGTCGCACCTCTCGGCCGACAAACGAGATGAGGCCTTCCACATCAGGCTCGTCCCGTGTCGCCTCGATCGCGACGCTCGTGACGCCCCGCCGGGCGAGATCGTTCAGTTGCGTCGCGACGGTGGCGGCGTCTCCGAACGCGACCGCGTATGAGGTGGTCTGCGGGTCAGGATCCGAGCGCCAACTGAGCACATCGGCATGGACTCGAGCCTCGGCTCCGTCGCCGGTGGCCACGATGACGTTGAGCTCCAAGGGTTTCTCGGGACCGATGATGCTCGCCGCCTCGTCGACCTCGTCGAGAGTCAGGGTGTTGCCGAGCAGCAGTCCGTCGCCGAGTTCGGCGGCGAGCCGCATCGTGACCGGGCCACTCCCGCCGATCATCAGGGGCAGCCTCCGCTCGAGGGGCCAGCCCAGTGTCACCCCGTCCAGGTGAAGGTAGCGACCGTCGATAGACACCGTCTCGCCGTCGAGCAGCCGGCGCAACGCCATCGAGTACTCGCGCAGCAGCGTCACCGGCGACTCAACCCTGGCGCCGACCTGAGCCATCCAGCGCTGCACACCGTGGCCGACACCGGCAACCAGTCGGCCGGGAATCGCCCGCTCGAGAGTGGCGAACTCCATCGCCGTCAGAGCGACATTGCGCAACGGCGCGGGCAGCAGGCCGACTCCGATCGTGATTCGCTCCGTCGCGCCGAGCGCGAGCGCCGCCGACGCGATGCCGCTCGCGGTGAAGCAGTCCTCCCAGACCCACAACTCGTCGAGGTCGGCCGCTTCGACGGCCCGCGCCAACGGACGGACGAGCTCGGGCGGCAGTGCGGAGGTGAACGCGAATCCCAGGCGTAGAGGCATGAGCCGATCATGCCCCAGACCGCTGACCGGATGGGTCAACCATGGCCTGCGAGAGGCGGCCTCTAGCCTTTCGGCTCGAGCCTGCCGCGGATCACCTTGTGCGGTGCGGCCTGCGCAACCGGCTTGATGGTGATCAGGTCGAGGTTGACGTGCCCTGGCAGCTCCATGGTGTGCACGATCGCGGCCGCGATGTCGTCGGCCGACAGCGGATCGGGCACATTGTCGTAGACCGCGTCAGCACGCGCCTGGTCGCCCTTGAACCGCGTGAGCGCGAACTCGTCGGTCTTCACCATGCCGGGTGCGATCTCGAGCACTCGGATCGGCTCGCCTGCAAGCTCGAGCCGCAACACGGCTACCAGGGCGTGTTCGGCAAACTTGGCGGCGTTGTAGCCGCCGCCGCCCTCGTAGGCGACGTGGCCAGCGATCGACGTGACCGTCATGATGTCGGCAACCCCGGCGTCCCGAGCTCCATCGCGCAGGAGCGGCAGCAGCGCCGCGATCATGCGCTGGGTGCCGAGCACGTTGATCTCGAACATGGCGCGCCAGTCGTCGAGGTCGGAGCTCTCGATCGGCCCCATTCCGAAGGCGCCGCCTGCGTTGTTGACGAGACCGTGAAGCGGACCGAGCGCGGCGAGCTCGTCGCGCACGCGGTCGACGTCGGCCTGCTTCGTGAGGTCGGCGACGATCGTGTGGATGCCGGTGCCATCGGCCAGTTGCGCCAGACGATCTGCGCGCCGGGCAATGCCCACGACCTCCCAGCCGTGCTGGGCGAACAGCCGCGCTGTTGCGGCCCCGAGTCCCGAACTCGCCCCTGTCACGACCACGCGCTTCACCATGGCACCAGGGTATCCAGAGACGCCGCCTCGTCAGAATCAGGCCGATTAGGCTGGAGCAGATGACCACGGCGGATGCTCCGATCGCCCCCGCTCCCCCGGTGAGCGCGGCTCGCGGACGACGGCGTGTCCCGTTCTGGGACAACGCCCGCTTCGCCACCATTGCGCTCGTGGTGATCGGCCATGCGATCCAGCGGCAGACCAGCGACTCGAACAACGCGCTGGTGCTCTACCTGTTCATCTACGCGTTCCACATCCCCGCGTTCGCGATCATCAGCGGCTACTTCTCGAAAGCCAGTCCCCCGTCGACACGTCAGATGCTGAAGATCCTTAGCGACATCGTCATCCCCTACGTCATCTTCCAAAGTATCTGGACGCTGGTGCAGTTCCTCGCCGAGGGCAACAAGTCACTCGATTTCGCGCAGCCGCACTGGACACTGTGGTTTCTGCTCGCCCTCGCGGGATTCCGGATCGCCATGCCCTACCTCGTCATGCTGCGCTGGCCGCTGCTCTGGGCGGTGCTGCTGTCGGTGGCGGTCGGCTACTCGAGCGGCGTGGACTCCACCTTCTCGCTAGCGCGGACCATCGGGATCCTTCCCTTCTTCGTACTCGGCTGGCAGTTGCGGCAGTGGAAAGTCGCCGACTGGTGGATGCGCCAACGCTGGCAGGTCTGGCCGATCCGTGCCGCGGCGGCCGGCGTCTTCGCCGCTTGGTTGGCGGTGATCGTCGTCGAGATCCTGCCGTTCCGCAGCTTGAGCGTTCACTGGTTCTTCTACGACGACTCATACTCCGGCCTCGATGCGCAGGCCTGGTGGGCAGGATTCGTGCGGTTGGGGCTGATCGTGCTTGCCGTCATCCTGTGCGCTGCGTTCTTCGCGCTCATCCCGCGACGCGAGACGATTTTCACCGTCTTCGGGCAAGCAACGCTCTACGTGTACCTGCTGCACAGTT
>JBDUBG010000139.1:0-6945 GCA_040004215.1 Pseudolysinimonas sp.
CGCAAGGTCAGTTCGGTGTTCAGTATCCAGATGGCGCGTTCGCTGCACTTCCTCATCCTGTGCTGGTTCATTCTCTTCATCGTCGTTCACGTTGCGCTGGTGCTGACCACCGGCGCCCTCCGCAACCTGAACCACATGTTCGCGGTGCAAGACAACGAGTCGTGGTGGGGCTTCGCGTTCTTTGCGGCGGCCCTGGTCGTCTACATCGTGTTCTGGGTGGCGGCGACGCCGCTGACCTACCGGCATCCGCGGGTGATCCAACGGGTCGGTTTCGCGCTCATCGGGCCGGCCCAGCGGCTGTTCGAGCACATCGACTCGAACCCGGGCCAGTACAGCGACAAAGACATTTCGCCATACTTCTGGCACAACGGCAACTACCCGGACTCCGCCGAGTTCGAGGCGCTGGCCGAGAACGATTTCGCCAGCTATCGCCTCAACATCAGCGGTCTGGTCGACAACCCGGTCTCGCTCAGCCTGGCCGACTTGCGCGCGCTGCCGTACCACGAGCAGATCACGCAGCACTTCTGCATTCAGGGCTGGTCGGGGGTGGCCAAGTGGGGTGGCGTCTCGATGCAGACGATTCTCGATCTGGTGAAACCGCAGCCCGAGGCGAAGTGGGTCGCCTTCTACTCCTTCGCGCTCGGTCCGGAGGGCGGCCTCTATTACGACGTGCACGCGATCGAGCAGATGAGCTACCAGTTGACGATGCTTGCCTACGACATGAACGGCGAGCCGGTCTCGTTCGGTCACGGGGCTCCGCTGCGCCTGCGCAACGAGACCCAGCTCGGCTTCAAGATGGTCAAGTGGATCAAGGGCGTCGAGTTCATCAACGACTTCGCTGAGATCGGCGGCGGCCTCGGCGGCTACAACAACGACCACGAGTTCTTCGGCTACCGGCAGTCGCTCTGAGCTAGCGGAACCGGTCGGTCGCGCTGATCAACGCGTCGAGGATGCCCGGCTCGTCGTAGGCGTGCCCCGCGTCATCCACGATCACGAAGTCGGCAGACGGAAGCGCCTGGTGCAGTTCCCATGCAGTGACCGCGGGGGTGCACAGGTCGTAGCGGCCCTGCACGATCACCGTGGGAATGTCGGCGAGTCGGGCGGCATCCCGAAGCAGCTGCCCCGGCTCGAACCAGCCGTCGTACATGAAGTAGTGGTTCTCGATGCGCGCGAAGGCAAGCGCATACGCCGGTTCGGCGAACTCGGCGACCAGCTTCGGGCGCGGGATGAGGGTGATGGTCGACGCCTCCCAGGTAGACCAGGCGACGGCTGCCGGGCCATGCACAGCGGGATCGGGGTTGGCCAGCATCCGGGCGTAAGCCGGGATGTGGTGGCCAAAACGCCGCTCGGCGACGGGGACCGCCGCCTCGAACCGCGCCCACAGTTCGGGCACCAAGGTCGCGGCAATGCCCTCGTAGAACCACTCGAGTTCGCTGCGGCGCAGAGTGAAAATGCCGCGGAGCACCAGTTCGGTGACTCGGTCGGGGTGGGTCTCGGCGTATGCCAGAGCGAGGCTCGAGCCCCACGATCCGCCGAACACCTGCCAGCGGTCAATGTCGAGGTGCTGGCGCAGCAGCTCAAGATCGGCGACGAGGTTCCAGGTGGTGTTGGCGCTGAGGTCGGTCGCGTGATCGCTGGCCGACGGCATGCTGCGGCCGCAGTTGCGCTGATCAAGCAGCACAATGCGGTAGGTCGCCGGGTCGAACAGGCGCCGGTGGTCGGGCGAGCATCCGGCACCGGGGCCGCCGTGAAGAAACACCACGGGCTTGCCACTCGGATTGCCGCACACCTCCCAGTAGACCTGGTTGCTGTCACCCACGTCGAGCATGCCGGTGGCGTGGGGGTCGATCGGCGGGTACAGAGTGCGCATGGGTTCTATTCTGACCCCAGCTCGGCGCCGAGCGCGGCGAGCAGCGGGGCGGCCTTTAGCAGCATCTCGTCAAGTTCCTCGTCCGGAACTGACAGGGCAGTGATGCCGCCGCCCGTGCCGATGGAGGCACCGGTGGCGTCAATGACAATGCTGCGGATCGTCACGGCGAGGTCGAGCCGCCCGTCGAGCCCCACGATGCCGAAGGCGCCGGCGTACAGGCCGCGCGGCCCGCGCTCCAGCCGATCGAGGATCGTCATGGCGCTGCGCTTGGGGGCACCGGTCATCGAGCCGGCGGCGAGCGCGGCGCGCACGACGTCGAGAGCTGTGCATCCCTCTGCCAGGGTCGCCGTCACGGTACTGACCAGCTGGTGAACGTTGCGATAGCTCTCCACGACGCAGAGCTCGGGCACGGCGACCGACCCTACCTCGGCGACCCGACTGAGGTCGTTGCGCATCAGGTCGACGATCATGACGTTTTCTGCTCGCTCCTTCTCGCTCGCCGACAGCTCAGCTTTGAGGGCCGCGTCGACGAGCGGATCGTCTGAGCGAGGTCGCGTGCCCTTGATCGGTCGGGTGGTTATCACGCGGTGCTCGTCGACGTCGAGGAACAGCTCGGGCGTTGAACTCAGCAGGCAGGTGGCGCCGACCCGAAGGTAGGCACCGCGCGGGGTCGGGTTGAGCCGTCGCAGCCGCCGGTAGACGGTCATCGGGTCGGGGCGACCATCAACTCGCAACTCGTTGGTCAGGCAGAGTTGGTATGCGTCACCGAGCTGGATGCTGCGCAAGCACGCGTCAACCAACCCGAGGTACTCGTTCCGAGTGTGCCGGCTGCGCGCCGGGGCAGGAGCCCTAGATTCGAGTTCTGGCAGAGTCGCGTGACTGACGTGGCCGAGCTCGGTGAGCTCTGCCAACTCACGCAGCACTCCGGCAGCCCACACCTCGGCGTCTGCAGCATCAGCGGGCTCGGAGTTGACCAGGGCGACCACCTCAATGCGGCGAGCCGCATGGTCGAAGACCAGCGCGCGCTCGACGAACATCATCGCCACGTCGGGAGTCGAGCTGGCGTGGTGCGGAGATCCGACCATCGCGGCACCGAACTCGTAGCCGAACCAGCCGACCCAACCGAGGGGCATGCCCTGGGTGAGTGCCCGGCCGGCGACGCCTGCTCGGCCAGCCGGGACCGTCTCGCGGAGCCCGGCCGCGAGCCGAGCCAGTACCTGCTCTGCCGTCGTCTCATCTACCCGTTCGACGACCACGGCGGGCCGCCTTCCCGGGGTTCCCAGGTAGCTGCGTCCGGTGGTCGCCCCGATGCCGGCGTCCAACCAGAACGCTTCTGGGGCGTCCGCGAACAACCGCAGGAAGACCACTTCCGGATCGAGCCAGACCGGCGCCGTCAACCTCAGCAGCGCGACGGCGGGGGTTGCGGCGGCGGTAGTCACAGCGGCAGGGGTCACAGCAGCAGAGGTCACGGTTGCGGCGCTCCCGGTTCGCCGTCTTCTGCGATCTTCTGCAGCCAGCGCACGGTCGCCGACGTCATCCAGCCGGGCGATCCGAGCTGCTCAAGATACGCCTCAACGTCGCGCATCTCGTGTTCGCGGCGCACCGCGTGCTGCCGGGTCCCCTCGATCAAGCGGTCGACCAACGCCCGGCCGCTTTCGCCCAGTTCTCCGGCCATCTCGTCGATGATCCAGTCGACAGAACCGCTGTGCTCTGCGGCAGTTGTCGCCTCAAAGACGAGTGCGGCGAGCCCCTTCATGAAGACGCTGCGCAACAGCTTGAGGCCAGCTGCGGTACCCGCGGTCTCGCCGACGTCGCGCACCGAGACGCCGGGCACAGCGAACAGTTCGCGGAAGCGCTCCGCTCCCGCGCCGCTGACCAACAGCGGGGTGTTCACACCTGCTCGGGGGATCGGCGCCATGACGGCGACATCGGCGAAAGCGATGTGGTGTGCCGCCGATGACGCGGCCAGGGCGGCCTTTGCTTCGGGTGCCATGGTGTTCAGATCGGCGAACACCGCGCCGCGTGTCATGGCGGGAAGAGCAGCGGCTGCTGCGGCCGCGGCCGCGTTGGCGCCCACCAGGCTCAGCACCAACTCGGCGTCGGCGACGGCCTCTGCGGCGGTGTCTCGCCGTTCCACGCCGTCGGGGGTCGTCGGTGCTACCGGGTCGAACGCGGTGACACGATTGCCGGCGGCGCGGAGCCCGATTGCATAGAGGCGACCGCCTTCGCCCAGTCCCAGGAGTGCAACGTGCATGGGCTTATCCTTTCGCCGGGTGTCCCGCTGCGGGGAGTGGGGGAGAAGTTGGACCGTTGGCGTTACCATGGTGATTGTCTACAAAAATGTTGGCAAGATTGCGCGTGGGAAAGGGCGTTCGACCATGGCAGTGAGCGATCCTGCGGATGTGCTTGCCCCGTCGCCCACGGCTGCCGAGCTGACGCACGCGATCCGAACCGCCATCATTCAAGGGGACTATTCCCCCAACCAGAGACTGGTTGAGGCCGATCTTAACGCCGAATACGGTGCGTCTCGTTCGGTGATCCGTACTGCTTTGCTCAAGCTCGCCAACGACGGGTTGGTCGATCGCCTGCCGAACCGGGGAGCACGGGTTCGCGCGGTGACCATCGACGAGGCGGTCGAGATCTTCGAGGTGAGGATCGGACTCGAAAGCTTGTGTGCTTCGAAGGCGGCGGAGCGAATCACCGACCAACAGATCATCGAGATGATGGCGCTCCGCGCTGAGTTGCTGGAGTCTGCGGCAGCCGGAGACATGAACCGCTATTCCGAACTGAACTGGGTTCTTGATGAGCGAATCCGCGCCATCAGCCAGCACGGCGCCGCGTCGACAATTCTCGGCAATGTCAGGGCCCAGAGCGTTCGAGTGCAGTTCCGGCTTGCGTACCAGTTCGGTCGAGCGGCGATCTCTGCCCCTGAGCACGCCGAAATCATCGACGCGATCGCCAGCCGCGATCCCGAGGCAGCGAGTGCTGCGACGGTTCGACACCTGCTGGGAGTCATCGAGGCGGTTCGCGCGCTGGCGTGAGCAACTCGCCCGCGACATCTGCTGAGCCCTTCAGCTCTCGACGCTGGCAGCGGCCTCGGCTGCGGCTTCGGCGGCCGTCACCGTGTTCGCGAGCAGCATGGCGATCGTCATCGGCCCCACCCCACCGGGAACCTGGGTGATCCAGCCGGCGATGGGAGCCACCTCGTCAAACGCGACATCGCCCACCAGCCCGTGCTCGGTTCGATGGATGCCGACATCGATCACCGTGGCACCCGGCTTGACATGCTCGGCGCGAATGATGCCGGCAACCCCGGCCGCGGCGACGATGATGTCGGCGCGCGAGGTGACTGCCGCGAGATCACGGGTGCGGGAGTGCGCCATGGTCACCGTCGCATTCCGCTGCAGCAGCAACTGTGCCATCGGTCGACCGACCAACTCGGACCTGCCTACCACTACTGCCTCTGCCCCCGCCAGCTCGATTCCCGCCGCGTCGAGCAGCTCGATCACCCCAGACGGAGTGCACGCTCGCAGCCCGGGCTGGTCGCGTGCCAGCAGTCCCTGGCTGAGCGTCGTCAGACCGTCGACGTCTTTCGCCACCGGGATGCGGTCGATCAGCTCCGAGCTGTCGAGTCCCGCCGGCAGCGGCAACTGCAGCAGGATTCCCGAGACCGCAGGATCTGCCGCGAACTCCTCGATCGCAGCGGCGACCTCGGCGGCAGTGGCGTCTGCCGGCAGGTGCCGATGGAAATCGTCGATCCCCGCCGCGGCCGCCAATCGGCGTTTGTTGGCGACGTAGACGTCGCTCGCGGGGTCATCGCCGACGAGCAAGGTGGCGAGCCCCGGCGCGCGACCGGTGCGCGCGGTGAACGCGGCAGCGCGTTCCGCCGTCCGGTGGCGAACGGTGGCAGCCACCTCACGGCCGTCGATGACGACGGCTGTCACGAGGTGAAGACCACCGTCGAGTTGCCGTCGCGCAGCACCCGATCTTCGCAATGCCAGGCGACAGCGCGAGACAACACCTGTCGCTCCACGTCAGCGCCATGGCGCTGCAGATCGCGCGCGTCCTCCGCGTGCGAGACGCGGACCACATCCTGCTCGATAATCGGGCCCTCGTCGAGGTCTTTGGTGACGTAGTGCGCGGTGGCTCCGATCAGTTTGACGCCGCGTTCCTTGGCTTTCACATACGGCGCTGCACCGACGAAGGCGGGCAGGAAGGAGTGATGGATGTTGATGACCGGCACGCCGATCTCTTGCAGAAAGTCGTCAGAGATGATCTGCATGTAGCGAGCGAGCACCACGAAATCGACGTTGCCCTTCAGGAGCCTGAGGTGCTCACGCTCGGCCTCCTTCTTGTCGGCGCCGACCGGAACGTGCACATAGGGGATGCCGAACTGCCTGACGTCTGCCGCGAGGTCTGAGTGGTTCGAGATCACCATCGCGATGTCCATCTCGAGTTCGCCCCTGCGTTGCCTCCACAGCAGGTCGAGCAGGCAGTGGTCTGACTTCGAGGCGAGGATCGCGACCCGTTTGAGTTGCGCGGCGTTGTGGAGCGTCCACTCCAGCGAGAGCCGTTGGCCGAGTTCCGCCTCGAGTTGCCGCTCGAGCTCTGGGCGAATGGCCTCCAGGTCGGCAACCCGAAAGACGGTCCGCTGAAAGAATCGCCCGTTCTCGGGGTCGGTTGAATACTGATCCAATGACACGATGTTCGCTCCGTGTCGAGTGAGCAGAGTCGACACAGTCGCGACAATGCCCTCGCGATCAGCGCCCTGAATAATCAGGCGCGCTTGGTCGCCGGATGTCTGCTGTCGTGTCATCGCCATGTCTGCTCCTCGTGCCGTCACTCGTCAACCGGCGGTGTGCCGTGCGTGTGGAAAGTCGAAATCGTCTTCATGCCCCACGCTTGGCCCTTGGCACGCTCTGCCTCAGTCCACTCGATGGTCTTCCAGTCTGGTGCCAGCATCAGCCGCGCGCCCGCGTTCGCGAACTCGATGCGGTTGCCGCCCGGCTCATACACATAGAGGAAGAAGGTCTGCTGGATCGCGTGCTTGTGCGGGCCGGACTCGATATGGATGC
>JBDUBG010000427.1:0-6935 GCA_040004215.1 Pseudolysinimonas sp.
GATCGAGGCGCAGCGCCAGTCCGAGGGCCTTCGCCCGCACACCACGCTGTCGGGCGCGCGGGCCTACTCCGATCCGACTTCGCGAGCGGTGCGATCGGGCACGCAGGTGCTCCCCGACGGGTATCAGCAGCCGGGGGAGGATGGCATCCCGGGGCTCGCGATGTCCACGAATGTCGGGGGTATGGGCGCGCACTGGACGTGCGCGTGCCCGCGTCCCGGTGGTGCCGAACGTGCGCTGCCTCGGCCGGATCTGGACGAGCTGCTCGACGAGGGCGAGCGGTTGCTCGGCGTGGATCGTCATCCCTTCGACGACGCGCCGTTCGCTGATGTGGTGCGCGAGCGGCTCGCGGCGGAGTTCGATGCCGATCGGCCTGCTGCGCAGCATGTGCGGGCGATGCCGCTGGCCGTGCACCGGCGCTCCGACGGTGCACTGGAGTGGAGCGGCTCGGACGTGGTCTTCGGTGAGGTGACACGCGCGAATTCGCGATTCGAGCTCGTCCCCGAGGCGCAGGTGCGACGCGTCCTCATCGACGACGGCCAGGTGACCGGCGTGGTAGTCCGCGATCGCCGAAGCGATGAAGAGCACGTCGTTCGAGCCCGATTCGTGGTCGTAGCCGCCGACGCCGTGCGCACCCCGCAGCTGCTCTTCGCGTCAGGCGTGCGGCCCGACGCGTTGGGCCGCTATCTGAACGACCAGCCACAGCTCCTCCTCGCCGCGCGCCTCCACAACGTGCCGGATGCGCCGGTCGCCGAGCCCGACGATACGGCGATCGTCGCGCAGGGTGGAGTGTCCTGGGTGCCGTATACCGACGCCGAGCCGTTCCATGGACAGGTGATGCAACTCGACGCCTCGCCGGTACCGCTGGCCGATAACGACGTGCCGTCACCCGGCTCCATCGTCGGTCTGGGCTGGTTCTGTGCAAAAGACCTGCAGGCATCCGACCGCCTCGCTTTCGAAGACGGAGTCGACGACGAATACGGAATGCCGAAGCCGGAAGTGCACTATGTGCTGACCGAGCGGGACCATGCGTCGATGGCAGCCGCCCGCGTCGCCATCGTGCGAGCCGCACGCTCCCTCGGTGAGCCGCTCGGCGGTGAACCGTTCGCGCTGGTGTCCGGCGCTTCGCTTCATTACCAGGGCACGGTTCGCATGGGCGCCAGCGACGACGGCACCTCCGTGTGCGATCCGGACAGCCAGGTCTGGGGTGTGGATGGACTGTACGTCGCGGGCAACGGCGTCATTTCCACCGCTATTGCATGCAACCCGACGCTCACCTCCGTTGCGATCGCCGTCGCGGGCGCGCGGGCGATCGCCGACCGGCTGTCGGTCGGTGCCACGATGCCTGTCGACGCCACATCTCATCCATGACCGCCTCGGCGGTGAAAGGAGCATCACGTACATGCTGGACATCTCCATGATTCAGACCCGTGGGTTCAAGAACGCGCCCGACGGCCGCGGTTTCGAGCTCCGGATCCGATCGCCGTACTACCGCGGGCTTTGGACCGACCTGATCGATGGCGCAGCAGTCACGGTTGACGGCGAGCGGTTCGATGCTGATTCCATCGGCTGGACGATCGACGGACGGTCGTATACCCTCGCCGAGTTGCGCGACTCGAGCACCGAGCGCTGGCCGATCGACGTGGCCGCTGTGCTCACCGTGCCGCGCGACGCGCCGCTGACGATCGGGATGCATGATGTCTCCGTCGACGTGCGGCTGCGCATGTCCTACATTCCCGTCGAGCTGCAGCCGACGATCTCCACCGAGCAGCGCAGATTGGCGATCACCCGATGAGCGAATCACGAATCCAGCTCGGCGTCTCCCTCTACAGCTACACAAGCGAGTACGGCATCACGATGACGCTCGAGGACTGCATCGAAGACGTCGCAGACCTCGGGGCGACCGGCCTCGAGATACTGGGCGAGGCCCACATTCAGGACTACCCCAACCCGTCCACCGCCTGGATCGACGCCTGGTACGCCTCGCTCGAGCGGCACTCGCTGACGCCGACCTGCTACGGCGCCTGGATCGACACGCGCCGCAACGCGGTCCCCATGACCGTAGAAGCTGCCGTCGAGCAGCTCGAGGTCGACATCCGGCTCGCCTCCACTCTCGGTTTCCGATTCGTCCGCCCGAAGCTGGGCGTCGTCACCTCGGACCTCGTGCCCGACCCGGTCTGGGCGCCGGCCACCGAGCGGGTGCTCGACCTCGCCGCGGAGAAGCAGATCATCATCTGCCCCGAGATCCACTGGCCGAGCGTCATCAAGTCGAGCATCGTGGACGAGTACTTGGCGTTCATCGACCGAACAGGAACCGAGAACTTCGGCCTCCTCATGGACACCGGCGTCTTCCACAAGCAGATGCATCACCGCAAGGGTGGCGTGCAGGCGAAGCTGGGGGAGGGGTCGGCGCGACCGCCGCTCATGCCCGTCGTGCCCGTCTCCGACCTGAAGGACGTGATCGACTCCGTCGTGTACTTCCAGGCGAAGTTCTACGAGATCGACGACCAGTTGGTCGACCACGACATCCCGTGGGCCGAGATCCTCGAGGTGATCACGACTGCCGGCTGGTCGGGATACCTATCGAGCGAGTACGAAGGCGACTACGCCACCGGCCGCACGTCCGACCAGTTGCGCCGGCAGCACGCGCTGCTGCGCACGCTCGGCGCGGGTGCGATCGTCGGGAGCGCGTCGTGACCGGGCTCGCGGACGAGCGCCACATCAAGTGGAGCTACATGGACCACTGGCGCAGCGCTGGCGCCGCCGGACCGATCGACCAGTGGCACGATCGGCACACCATGTCGGACTTCCTGAAGCAGGTCAAGGCCGTGGAATTCGACGCGATCGACACGTTCGACTTCCGCCTCGGCCAGATCTACGGCGACTACGGCGGCCCGGCGAAGTATCAGGAGGTGGTGCAGGATCACGGCCTCGAGCGGATCGTCAACATCTTTCACGCCGCCGACTACGACACGCGCAACTACGCCCCGCACCTTCCCGAGACGCACGAGGCGATCCTGGAGGACTTCAGGGTCACGATGGGGCACTGGTCGTCGATCCAGCTCGACAACATCATCGTCATGCCCGCGACGCTTTACTACGACATGGAGCCGATCACCGAGGACAAGCTGAAGATCACGGCGGACCTCTGGGGTCAGGTCGGTCGCATCACGGCCGAGTACGGCGTCAAGCTGACCTGCCATCACGAGTTCTTCTGCGGCATCCAGTCGGAGGCGGACATCGAGACCTTCTACTCGTACGCCGATCCGGAGTACGTGCACCTGTTCGTCGACACCGCGCAGCACTGCATCGCGGGGGTCGACGGCGTCGAACTCTACAAGCGCCATGCGGATCGGGTGAGCGGATTCCACTTCAAGGACACGCACAACGTCGATACGAACGGCGACTACCGGCACCGCCCCGACTCAGAGATCATGGCGCCGACGACCGGCAAGTGGTTCTACGAGATGGGGACTCCGGAAGGGCTCGTCGACTTCAAAGCCATGATGACCGCGGTGCGTGATACCGGGTACGAGGGCTGGATCAGCGTCGAGCACGACAAGGCCAACAAGCAGGGCGGCGACTATTCGGAGGCCACTGCGGTGTCTCGATGGTACGCCGCCAACGTGCTCGAGAAGATCTACAGGTAGGCGGGCGAATGTCGCACATCCAATGGGGTTACGCCCTGAATCAGTGGAAGCCGCAGTTCGACGATTTCGTGCGCCGCGAGGAACACGACCGGGCGTTCAAAACGATCTCAATCGCGGGGTTCACCGGCGTCGAGCTGACCGCGGCCTCCGGCCGGTGGGAGCCGTTCGGAAACCCACAGCAGATCGTCGCGAACTTCGGTTCCGTCGCCGGGCTTCGTGCCGCGCTCGCCGACTGCGGCATCGAGGCCGTCTCGAGCATGTTCTTCGACCCGCAGCAGCGCTTCGTCGAGCGACTGATGCCGCCTTACTCGCCGATCGTCGCCGAGGACCTCGACGCGATCGTTTCGAACGCGGAGTGGTTGGCCGAGGCGCTCGCGGAGCTCGGTGGATCGGTGCTCGTCGTCGCAGGAGCACCCGAGGCGAGTGAAGTGACCGACACGGATCAGGCCGTCGCACAGCTCGCACGGTGCTGGTCGGCCGTCGGCACCGCGACGGCGCGTTTCGGCGTGCGAACCGCGGTCCATATGGACTTTCTCTCCGCACTCCGGCGCCCGGGTGCACTCGATGCGCTGCTCGACGCCACCGATCCGGAGCTGGTCGGACTCGTTGTCGACACCGCCGAGCTACAGGTTGCCGGCATCGACCCGGTGGCCTTCATCCGCCGTCACCGCGACCGCATCGTGCACGTGCACCTGAAGGACGCGCTCGCAGTCGACGAGGCCGGCGAGTACGAAGCGCCGCATGCCAAGTACGTCGTCCGCCAGCGAGGGGGCGAACGCGGGATCCCGCGATGGTTTGCCGAGCCGGGGGTTCGCGGCGGCCTCGTCGACATCGATGGCGTCATCGAGGCACTCGTCCAGGCGGACTACAGCGGCTGGGTGGTGGTCGAGAGCGACCAGAGTCCGCACCCGGCGACAAGTGCACTGCTCGCCGGGTACGTCCTGCAGCGACGCCTGCAACCGCTGGTGTCAGGGCCTGCAGCCAGCTGAGCGTCGTCAGCGCCGGATCCGGCGCCGCTCTGGGTGTCAGGCGGCGGTCTGCACCCGCAGAGCTGAGCCGATCGGCGTGCCGTTGCTGAGCCAGGCGCGCAGCGCTGCCGGCGCGAGCAGTCCGTTTGCGGCGAGGAGCGCCGCGCCGATCGCGCCCTCGTCGAACTCCAGGGACGCCATGCGGACGGTGAGCTTGTTGGATGCGAGTTCGATCAACCCGTCCATGAGGGCGTTCTTGAAGTCGTCGAAGAACAGGTCGCCGACACGGATGAAACCACCGCCGAGCACCACGGTGCCCGGATTGGCGAAGTTGACCACACCCGCGATGGTCGTGCCGATGATCTCGGCGGACTGCCGGTAGGCCTCACGCGCGGCAGTGTCCCCGCTCTCGGCGGCGAGCCCGACGTCGGCAGGCATGACTCTGACGTTCCGTGCAAGCCGCTCGGCGATGAAGGGACTGTTTCCCGCCTCGGCTGCCTTGACGACCTGCTTGACCACGGCCCAGCCACCCGCCACCGCCTCCAGACATCCCGTCTTCCCACATCGGCAGAGCGCGGCAGGATCGTCGGTGACCTTCACGTGCCCGATGTCGCCTGCGGCGCCGGTGTCGCCGCGATGCAGGCGGCCGGCCGTGATCAGTCCGCTGCCGATGCCGGTACTGACCTTCAAGTAGAGGAGGTCGCGCTTGTCGGCGCCGAGCCCACGCTCCCACTCGCCGAGTGCCATCAGGTTCGCCTCGTTGTCCACCCAGATCGGCGCCTCGTAGTGCGAGCGGAACCAGTTGCGGACGTCGAAATCGTTCCAGCCGGGCATGATCGGTGGCGCGACGACCCGTCCGGTCGCGAAGTCGACCGGGCCCGGGAGACCGATGCCGATCGCCCACACGGGTGAGGAGCTGCCCAGCTTCTTCAGCAGGGACTGGAACGCCTCGTGCACCTTGGTGAGCGTGACCTCAGGCCCGGTCGTGACGTCGATGTCCATGCGGTGCTTGATGAGCAGCTCGCTGTTGAGGTCGGCGACCGCTACCGTGCAGTCACCCGCGCCGAGACAGGCCGCGAGGATCAGGCCGGCTTCGGAGCGGAATCGGACCGTGCGCGATGGCCGTCCGCCCTCGGACGGTGCCAGGCCGCCGTCGGCGAGGACGCCGAGCTCGAGGCCCTCGCGCACGCGCTCGTTGACGATGGTGCGGCCGAGACCGGTGACGGTCTCGATCTCGGGGCGGGTGCGAGCTGCGCCGGTTCGCACGAGATCGATGATCTGGCTCAGGACCAGCACGTCCTTGGCTGATGGCAGGCTCACGGTAGGACGTCCTCCGGTCGGATGGGATCCCTAACCTTACCTTCTGTTCAATCTCTACTGAAGCCCACGGAGGAGGCAGATCGGACGCGCGGAGCGAGCCATGTCGCCAAGGTGGAGCTCGCCGGCTCAGGAAATGACGCTCTCAGCAGCAGGCGACGGCTCCCGGCCGTCCGCTCGCGCGCTGATAGCTGTGGCGGCTGCCACGACTTCGGCCGCCGCGGCCTCGACATCAGCGATGTCGGTGAGGCCCTCGAAGCCGTTCGCGTTGACCACCAGGGCGACTCCGCCGTCGTGCCCGAACACCGGTGCCTGGATGGAACTGACTCGCTCCGGAACGATCTCCCCAGATCGCAGCACCGCCTCGTTCTCGGCCGCCAGATCGCTCCAGAACCGTGCGAAGGACTCGCGGCCGGCACCGTCGTCGCGAACCAAACGGTCGAACCGGGCGCCCAGCGCCCGATCCGTCGACACGTTGTACCCACGCCTCCGCACGCTGTCGAGCGTGCGTGCGAGTCCCTCGCGGTCGACCGCACCGACAAGATGTCGCGAGCTCTCGATCCACGCGGAGCGGTCCGCCGCCGCTGCCCATGCGACGAACACGGGAGCGAGCGGGGCGGCGAAGGGGAATGAGACGCCCACTGACTGCTGTGACGGATGCTCGCCGGGATGTGCGGCGGGGCGAGTGACGGACAACACAACGACGGAGTCGTGGACCACCGCGGAGAGCATGACCTCGACCCCGAGACTCTCGGCCAGAGTCGCGACGATCTCGCGCGACCCTTCCGCGAGACGGATTCGCCGCCCTAGCTCGGGCGCGTCGACCGCGGTCGACGGTACTTGGAACGACCCGTACCCGGCACGGCGGAACAGCAGCGGCAGACCGGCATCGGCGTCGCCCGTGCCGGCGTCCCGCACGCGGCCGACGACGAGGACGTGATCCCCGAGCGGGACCTCCTGCTCAATCCTCGCGTCGAACCAGGCCAATGCGTCGGGGAGGCG
>JBDUBG010000138.1:0-2082 GCA_040004215.1 Pseudolysinimonas sp.
CGTTACGACAGCGAGGGCTTCCTGCCCCTCACCATGACGGTCGCCATCAACGGCGTCGAGTTCGGTCGCGACCTTCTGTCGAACATGGGCTGGCCATTCGCAGAGCTCGTCGCCTACGCCTCACGCAACTCGCGGGTGATGCCCGGTGATGTTCTTGGTTCCGGAACGGCCGGGAGCGGGTGCCTCGCCGAGATCTGGGGACGGGCCGGATCGCAGACCCCGCGACCAGTTCAGGCAGGTGATGTGGTCACCATGAACATTGAGGGGATCGGTGAGATCTCCAATCTGGTCGCTCCCCCTGAGACCCTGCCAGCTGTTCCGCGCGCCCGAGCACGACGGGGATAGCCAGCGCCCAGCGCCCCGTCACCCCGGGCGGTAGGTTGATTCGGTGGACGACGGGGTGCAGACGGGCGTGACGCAGATGTCGCCGCCGGTAGAGATTGCCAGACGGCATCGGGCCAACGCTCCAGCCGATGCCATCGGACGACTCGAATGGGTCACCCAGCGCCTCGCGCGGTCCTTGCAACGGGCCGTCGAGCTGGTCGCGAGCGACAACAACGTCTCCGTCCCCGAGTACCACCTCCTTCTCGCGATCAGCGATGACAAGGGGCGGTCGAACGCCGAGATCGCGCGCTTGATGTTCGTGACCCCGCAGTCGGCAAACCGTGTGCTTTCCGATCTGGAGCAGCGCGGATTGGTGGTGCGCGCCGACGACCCCACCCACGGTCGCGTCCGCAAGGCAACGCTCACTCCCGAGGGGCGGATGGTCTTGCAGGCCTGCACCGACCGCATCACGGCGATCGAATCCCGGGTGCTGTCCGGCCTCGACGATGAGCAGGGGCGGGTGCTGCTCCCGGCACTGCGGCAGGCGGCCGACACGATCGCCGGCGGCTACTTCGGCGAGTCCGACGAGGAATTCCGCGCTCTGCGGAATCGTCGCATTCGGCAACCAACCGAGTAGTCGCTCCGGCCGAAGATACGCTGACCGCGTGGCGAACTCTCCCTCCAGCGATTCGAAGTCGTCGAGGAGTCGCCACGCACCGCGAGCGGCAAGGCACGCAGGCAGCAGCTGCGCGACGCGTACGACAGCCGCTCCTAGTGCGGCCAGCCGCCGCCCAACGCGAAGCGGCAATCGCGAAGCGCCTGCCGCAGATGATTCACGTCGTCGGTGGCGAGCGCCGACACCATCTGTGCCTCGATGCGCCGCACCGAAGGCCCGAGTTGTTCGAGCAGCTCGTTGCCGGTACCCGTAACCGTCAACAGCTGACGCCGGTGATGAGACGGGTCGAGTGTTCTCGACACGAGCCCGCTCTGCTCGAGTTCGGAGGTCACCGCGGCCATCGACTGTGGCCGCACGAAGGAGTTCTTCGCCAGCTCGGCTGACGTCAAGCCGGGGCGCCGCTCGAGCACGGTGAGTGCGGTGTATTGCGTGACCGTCAAGCCCACCTCACGCGTGACGCTCTCAAGGCGCGAGCGAATCGCGAGCTCCACCTGCTTGATCAGGTAGAACAGGGCGACGCTCTCGGTGTTAGGCACGGCTCGGTACCTGCGAGATGAAGTCGACCATCGCCCGTTCGACCGCCGCGAGATCGAGGGTGCGCGGGTCGGCGTTACTCGCTCGGATCTCGAGCACCGGGATTCCGTCTTCACGAAGGGCGAGGGTGATGAACGAGGCACCGGGAACGTCGTCGGCGACCAGATGCACCACCCCGTCAACACCGTGACCGCGCGCCTCTTTCACGTACCAGTCGGGAGCGAGCGGCGGCGCGTACAGCAGATCGGTAATGCCGACGAAGCGGGCGGCGAGGGTTTCGATCGCGTCGTCTCCGTAGCGCAGGTAGCCGTCGGCCGCGATGGCCAAATACATCGACCACACGAAGACCGCTCCGAACTCTTCTTGGAAACGCTGGTACACCGAGGTGTCCACCCAGAGTCCGCGACCAACCCACATGAGGCGGATGCGCTCGTGTGGCGCGATGGCGGCCCCGGATTCCACCAGGCCGGCGATCTCGTCGCGCAGGGCGCGCGCGGCATCCCGACCCCACTCGCTGCCGCGATGCCATTGCGGGATCATCACGGCGG
>JBDUBG010000416.1:0-6906 GCA_040004215.1 Pseudolysinimonas sp.
GCTGCCAAGTTAGCCGATCGGGACGCGCGGGCTGAGAACCGCGCGCCCCGTCGGGGTTCGTGATGCCGCTCTAGCAGCCGCCCCAGCGCGCCGCGGCGCGGGTGAAGCTCGAGGGCTCGTTCGGAACGCCACCGTGACTCATGGCGAAGTAGATGCAGACCCCGGCGGTGCTGCCGGCGTAGCTGGGACGGTAGAGCGACAGGCGGTGCTCGAGCGAGGTCCACCACTTGCTCGCGACGGTCGCGCCGGAGTTGCCGGAACCGCCCGCCAGGTTTCCATCGCAGCCGCGCGACGGCACGCCGTCGCTGCGGACGGAGCCCATGTGGCCCCAGGCGCTGCTCGGGTCGGTGCTCGGGTCTTCGGCCATCCAGAACAGGCGCTGCTCCATGCAGGAGTCGTAACGGAAGTTGCCGGACGGGATCGGGTCCAGGCAGTTCTGGGCGCGGATCGCGTTGTACGTCGACGAGAACGACTGGATGTCACCGGTGGTCGTGCCCGTGATCATGCCCGAACCGTCCGAGTCGGTGACACCGGGAGCGCTGCCACCCCCGCCACCCTGGCCGGGGCAGGAGAGCCCGGCGGCCTGCAGGGCTGAGCGACGAGAGGCTCCGGCATTCGCCGCACCTGCTCGGCCCGCAGCAGGAGCCACGACGACCGGCTTCGGCACGGGCTTCTGCGCGACGTGCTCGCTGTCGGCGGTCAGCACGGGCGCCTGGATGATCGAGACGGCCGTGGCGGCCGGAACGCTCACCGCTGCCGCAGCGGATGCCGCGTCGATGTGCGTGACGGCCCCGCTCGCGACCTGCGAGGTCGCGGCGACCGGCAGAGCGTCGAACGACGTCTCCGCGGCCTGCGCGGGCGTCAGGAACGACGGCCCGCCCCCACCGACGAACGGCAGAGCCAACACCAGCACCGTCGCAAAAACGGTGCCCAAAATAACAGTACGTTTCATGGTCAAGTCCCCCCGGACCAAGCTCAGCTCGACGCCCCTCCCCCCGGAGCGGTGCCGTGAGTGGAAACTACGCCCCAGAACGATCCGAAGCAAGCGGCAAAGGGCCCAGAACCCAGCAAATGCGGCAATCTCCCCCCGGAGTGGGGGCGCAATTTGCACATTCAGCCCGCTCGGAGGTCGTTTGGTACCCTTGACGCTGACTCGCCTCCGGGCATGTCGGCACCCGCGCCGGCCAGGACAAGCAGCCTTATGACTTTTCATCCCACTCACGTCGTGATCGGTGCCGCCGTCACCGCGTTTTCGTTGACCGCGATCCTCTCGGTGGCACCGCCGACTCAGCCGAACGTGCTGAAGGGTTACATCGCCGCGCACGCCCAGAGCCTCAAGGTCTCACCAACAGCGACTCCCACCGCGGTCGCGCGCGACAAGTTTTCGGCGAGCGCCGGCATCCAGACTCTGGTCAACGGTGGCACGAACTACGACTGGGCCAAGCTGGTGCTGCTTGACGGCGGCTTCCCGATTACCGACGCAAATGTCACCGTGATGACGCGCTGGATGCGTCAAGAGAATGGCCCCAACAACTGGTGGAACCGCAACAACCCGCTCAACAACGGACTCGGTTCGGGCGGTGGGGGCGGAACGGGTAGCTACGCCAACCTTCAGATTGCAGCCCAGTACCTGGCCGAGAACCTGCGTCGGCCGCTGTTCTCGAGCGTCGCCTCTGCCTTCGACTCCAACGCGCCGACCGCCACGATCGAAAACGCCATCTGGTACTCCGCATGGGCATCAGGCCACTACGCGAATGGCGCCCACTGGCACTACAGCCCCGTTGCTGTGGTGAAGGCGCCCGGCGGAGCCTGGTAGTTGGCATGAGCCCGGCAGCCTCGACCGTGGTGACCAAGCGCGTCTACGAGCCCGCCGCACCGGGCGACGGCTTTCGAGTGCTGGTCGACCGGCTGTGGCCGCGCGGCGTTTCACACGAACGCGCCGCGCTCGACCTGTGGCTGAAAGAGATCGCGCCAACGGCAGAATTGCGGGTCTGGTATGCCCACCGCGAGGAGCGCTTCCCCGAGTTCACCCTGCGGTACACCGCAGAGCTCGACAGTAATCCAGCCGTCACACAACTGCGCGAACTGGTTGCTGCTCACCCGGTCACGACGCTGCTCTACGGCTCGAAATCGCCCTTGAACGAGGCAGCCGTGTTGCTCGGCTATCTGACGAAAAGCGCTGACTAGAGCCGAGTCAGGACTGCCGGCCCACCGGCGGCTCGCCAACGAACTGATGTGCTTCACTGGCGAGTTCGATCCAGTTCTCGACGTCATGGATGCTGACCCACGCGCCGACCGCTGCCGGGGCGTCAGCAGTACTCGCGATCCCGCGCGACACCAGGTCTGCGGCGCGCGTTGCGGGAAGGTTGACGAGCAGTTCGCCTTCGTCGAGCCGCGCGAAGACGGTGCCCTTCACCGATAACTGCGAGCCCTCGAGGGTGACGTCGTCATCCGCATCGCTCAGCAGCGCATCGCTGACGGCGGTGAAGGCGTGATCGGATGCAGTCGACATGCATCAGACGCTACACGGCCTTGCTGCGGTTAGAGCCCGAGTTCTCGAGCAATCAGCATGAGTTGCACTTCGGTGGTGCCCTCACCGATCTCAAGGATCTTCGAGTCGCGGTAGTGCCGAGCTACCACGAACTCGTTCATGAAGCCGTAGCCGCCGAAGACCTGGGTGGCGTCGCGGGAGTTATCCATCGCAGCCTCGCCGCCGACGAGCTTGGCGATGGCCGCCTCTTTCTTGAACTCGCGGCCCGCGAGCATCAACTCGGCCGCGCGGTAATAGGCCAGACGCGCGGTGTGGGCTCGGGCCTCCATCCGCGCGATCTTGAAGCTGATGCCCTGGTACGAGGCGATCGGCCTGCCGAAGGCTTCGCGCTCTGTGGCGTACTTCACGCTGGCGTCGACGCAGCCCTGCGCTGCGCCCACCGCCATGGCGGCGATCGCGATGCGACCTTCGTCGAGGATGCGCAAGAAGTTGGCGAACCCTCTGCCGCGCTCGCCGAGCATGTTCTCTTCGGGGATGCGTACGTCGCTGAAGGTGAGCGGGTGCGTGTCTGAGGCGTTCCAGCCGACCTTGTTGTATGCCTTCTCGACGGTGAACCCGGGAGTTCCACTCGGAATCACAAAGCTGCTGATCTCTTTGCGGCCATCCTGTTCACCAGTGACGGCGGTGGCGGTGACGAGTTCGGTGATATCGGTGCCCGAGTTGGTGATGAACTGCTTGCTGCCGTTGATGACCCACTCGTTGGTGGCGGCGTCGAGCACGGCGCGGGTGCGGGTGCCGCCCGCGTCGCTGCCGCCGCCGGGCTCGGTCAGGCCGAAGGCGCCCAGCGCCTCACCGCGGGCCAGCTTGGGCAGCCATTGCTGCTTCTGGGCCTCGGTGCCGAAGAGGAAGATCGGCATGGCGCCCAGCGAGACACCGGCTTCGAGGGTGATCGCGACACTCTGGTCGACCTTGGCAAGTTCTTCAAGAACAAGACAGTGGGCGAAATAGTCGGCGCCCATGCCGTCGTACTCTTCGGGGAAGGGGAGGCCGAACAGCCCCATCTGCGCCATTTGCGCCACGACCTCGTACGGAAACGAGTGCTCCTCGTCGTGCTTCGCCGAGACCGGGGCGACGACCTCGTTCGCGAAGTCGCGAACTGACGCCTGCAGATCCTGGTATTCAGAGGGGAGATCGACAGCTGCGTCGCTGGTCATGTGTTGGTCGCCTTTGCTCCGGTTATTGCTCGCTAACCGAATTCACTGTAGGCGCTCACCTACGGCGAAACAAGGGTCAGGAGCGCGGC
The DNA here is from genome assembly GCA_040004215.1 of Pseudolysinimonas sp. Taxonomy (GTDB): domain Bacteria; phylum Actinomycetota; class Actinomycetes; order Actinomycetales; family Microbacteriaceae; genus Lysinimonas. The sequence continues at coordinate 3,795 of JBDUBG010000416.1, forward strand.
GCATCGACCAAAAGGCACGACATGGCCATCCCGGCGAGAATGCGCGCGCTCCTCGGGCGCGGGGCGATGTGGCCAGCGCTGAACGCCGTCGAGTTGAGCAGGCCGAACACTCCCTGCAGTCGCAACTCGCACTCGTCGCGGTCGAGTTCGGGTCGCACCGCGGTGAGCACCGCGCGCCATTGCTCGAGGTATGCGCGCTGCAGCGAACGCACGCGGCGGTTCGCCTCGGGCGGCAGCAGGCCGAGATCCCGGCCCTGGATCAGGATGGTGTCGCTCTCTTGCAAGGCAAAATCGGTGTGGAATGCCACCAGGCGATCCAACTTCTCGGCGGCGGGGATGTCGTCGGCAACGATCTCTTGCGCGGCACCCAGCAGCCGCTGGCTGACGGCGACGAGCAGCTCGACGAGCACCGCCTCCTTGTTGGCGAAGTGCTTGTAGAGCGCCGGACCGCTCACGCCAGCCGCCTCGCCCAGGTCGCCGATCGTGACCTCTGCGTAGCTCCGCGCCGCGAACAGAGTCGCGGCAGCCGCCAAGTACGCCGAACGGCGACTTGCCTTCTGCGTTGCTCTCCAGGTGCTGGGCATGCTCGGAATCATAGGTGCTAGACAACGTGTTCCGCGGTCGTTAGCCTGATTTCAGTTAGTGTCTGCTAACCGATATCCGCGATGACCGAAGGGGAGCCACGGTGACGACCAGCTACCGCGACCTCGTGTCTGAGCTTCAGGATCGCACCGCGCAGGTTGCCCTCGGCGGCTCACAGAAGTCGCGCGAGCGGCACCAGGCGCGTGGCAAGCTGCTGGCGCGCGACCGCATCGACGCCCTGCTCGACCGGGGAAGCCCCTTCATTGAGGTGGCACCGCTGGCGGCCTGGGACCTGTATGACAACGAAAGCCCCTCGGCGGGCGTGATCACCGGCGTCGGGTTGGTGCACGGTCGGCACGTGATGGTCGTGGCTAACGACGCAACGGTCAAGGGCGGCACCTACTACCCGATGACCGTCAAGAAACACCTTCGCGCGCAAGAGATCGCCCTCGAGAATCGCTTGCCCTGCCTCTACCTGGTCGACTCGGGCGGGGCGTTCCTTCCCCGGCAAGACGAGGTCTTTCCCGATCGCGACCACTTCGGCCGCATCTTTTACAACCAGGCACGGATGTCGCGTGCCGGCATCCCGCAGCTGTCAGCGGTTCTCGGGTCGAGCACCGCTGGCGGAGCATACGTGCCGGCGATGAGCGATCAGACCGTCATCGTGCGCAACCAAGGCACCATCTTTCTCGGCGGTCCTCCCCTGGTGAAGGCGGCGACCGGCGAGGTGGTCAGCGCCGAAGATCTCGGCGGCGGCGACACCCACGCCCGACTCTCGGGAGTGGTAGATCACCTGGCCGACGACGACCGCCACGCGCTGCAGATTCTGCGCGACATCGTCGCGACGTTGCCGGCGACGCCCGCGCTGCCCTACGTTCCCGATGCGACCGTGGCGCCCGAGCGGCCGACCGGCGAGCTGCCCGATGTGGTGCCGATTAGCCTGTCGGTGCCGTACGACGCGCACGAGATCATCCGACGCGTGGTCGACGGCGGCTCGTTCCTCGAGTTCAAGCGGGAGTACGGCACCACCCTGGTGACCGGATTCGCGCGGCTGTTCGGGCATCCGGTCGGTGTCGTCGCCAACAACGGCGTGCTCTTCTCGGAGTCGGCGCTCAAGGGCGCGCACTTCATCGAGCTGTGCGATCAGCGCGGCATCCCGCTGATCTTTTTGCAAAACATCGCCGGGTTCATGGTCGGCCGCGAATACGAGGTCGGCGGTATCGCCAAGCACGGCGCCAAGATGGTCAACGCGGTCGCCAACGCGCGGGTGCCGAAGTTCACTGTCGTGGTCGGCGGGTCATTCGGCGCCGGCACGTACTCGATGTGCGGCCGCGCGTTCTCGCCGCGCTTCCTCTGGCTGTGGCCGGGCGCTCGCGTCTCGGTGATGGGCGGCCAGCAGGCGGCATCCGTGCTGTCGACGATCCGTCGGCAGCAAATTGAGGATGCCGGCGACACCTGGTCGGCCGAGGACGAGGCCGAGTTCCAGGCGCCTGTGCTCGAGCAGTACGAGACCCAAGGCAACCCGTACTACTCGACCGCGCGCCTCTGGGATGACGGAGTGATCGACCCGGCGCGCACCCGCGAGGTGCTCGGCCTGGCGGTCGACGTCTGCATGCGAGCCCCGATGGAGGACGTCGGCTACGGCGTCTTCCGGATGTAGGGCGGCCTCGTGTTCACCTCCGTGCTCATCGCCAACCGCGGCGAGATCGCCTGCCGCGTCATCGGCACGCTGCGTCGCCTGGGCATCCGGTCGATTGCCGTCTACACCGCAGTGGATGCCGAGGCCCGCCACGTGCGCGAAGCCGACGTGGCCGTGCGCGTGAGCAGCTACCTGAGCATTGACGAGGTGCTCGCGGCCGCAACGCGCACCGGAGCCGATGCGATCCACCCCGGCTACGGCTTCCTCGCCGAGAACCACCTGTTTGCCTCGCGCTGCGAGGAGGCGGGCGTCGTCTTCATCGGCCCGTCGAGCGAGGCGATCCGCGTGATGGGCGACAAGATCGCCGCGAAGGCGGCCGTCGGCGTGCGCAACGTGCCGACCGTTCCCGGCGCGGGCGAGCCCGGCATGACCGACAAGCAGTTGATCGTCGCGGCGACAGGCGTCGGCTACCCGCTGCTCATCAAGCCATCGGCAGGTGGAGGCGGCAAGGGGATGCACGTGGTCGCCTCGGCCGATGAGTTGGCGTCGGCCATCGCCGCGGCCCGCCGCGAGGCCGCCGCGAGCTTCGGCGACGACACCCTGCTGCTTGAGCGCTATCTCAGCTCGCCCCGCCATATCGAGGTGCAGGTGATGGCCGATCGGCACGGCCACGTGATCCATCTGGGCGAGCGCGATTGCACACTGCAGCGCCGCCACCAGAAGGTGATCGAAGAGGCGCCGAGCGCGATCATCTCGGCCGAGACCCGCGAGCGGCTCGGCGCAGCGGCCTGCGAGACGGCTAGGTCCGTCGCGTATTCGGGCGCGGGCACGGTCGAGTTCATCGTGTCGAACGACGCACCAGACGAGTTCTTCTTCATGGAGATGAACACC
>JBDUBG010000311.1:0-6864 GCA_040004215.1 Pseudolysinimonas sp.
CAGCCCGTTCGACGGCGAGTCGGCAGGAGTCGACGCGGTTCACCTGGCCCATGCCAACACCGACGCTGGCGCCGCTTTTCGCGAGCAGGATCGCGTTCGACTTCACGGCGCGGCAGGCGATCCAGGCGAACTGGAGATCGGCGAGGGTGGCGGCGTCTGCTGGCTCGCCGGCGACGAGCTTCCACTGCAGCGCGCGCTCGAAGTGCGTGTCGGCCTCCTGCGCCAGGATGCCGCCCGAGATCTGGCGCAACTCGAAGTCGCCGCGCGCGTAGTCGAGCGGCAGTTCGAGCAAGCGCAGACTCTTCTTCGCCTGCAAGATGGCGAGAGCCTCTGGTTCGAATCCCGGCGCGATGACCACCTCGGTAAAGATCGGCGCGATCGACTCTGCCGCCTCTTTGGTGATCGGGCGGTTCGCCGCGATGACTCCGCCGAAAGCCGACACCGGGTCGCAGGCGTGGGCAGCGGCGTGCGCGTCGGCGATCGTGTCGGCCGTCGCGATGCCGCACGGGTTGGCGTGCTTGATGACCGCCACCGTGGGCGTCAGGTGATCGTATGCCGCCCGGAGCGCGGCATCCGCGTCAACGTAGTTGTTGTATGACATCTCTTTGCCGCCGAGTTGGCGTGCCTGGGCGATTCCGGCGGCGCCGGGGGTCTCGTAGAGCGCGGCGCGCTGGTGAGAGTTTTCGCCGTAGCGCAGCGGTGTGACGCGGTCCCAGGTGGCGCCGAGCCAGCCCGGGAAGCCGGAGCCTTCGTCGTCGGGCGCGAGCACCGCGCCGAGCCAGGAGGCAACCGCGACGTCGTAGCGTGCCGTGTGGCGGAACGCCTCGAGCGCGAGCTCGCGGCGCTGCAGCAGGGTGGTGCCGCCGCTTGCGAGGGCATCGATGATGTCGGCGTAACCCGCCGGGCTGGTCACAACGGCGACGTTGGCGTGGTTCTTGGCGGCAGCACGCACCATCGCCGGGCCGCCGATGTCGATCTGCTCGACCACGGCATCCGGCTCGGCGCCCGAGGCGACCGTCTCGGCGAAGGGGTAGAGGTTGCTCACCAGCAGCTCGAAGGGGGCGATGCCCTGCTCGGCGAGTTCGGCTTCGTGCGACTCGAGGCGCAGATCGGCCAGCAGCCCGGAATGGACGAGCGGATGCAGCGTGCGCACGCGGCCGTCGAGCGACTCGGGGTACCCGGTCAGTTCGCCGACCTCGGTGACCGGGTGCCCGGCCGCGGCGATGGTCTTCGCGGTGGATCCGGTGGAGACGATTTCGACGCCGGCGTTCGCCAGTGCGGCGGCGAGCTCGACCAGCCCGGTCTTGTCGCTCACCGAGACGAGCGCCCGACGAATCGGGACGAGATCGCGGGGACGGTAGGCGGCGGGATCGATGGACGGACCGGACATCGGCGGCTCCTTCTGGGTACGACCGGACAGGCCGCGGGATAACGGTCTGTGTCCGGTTCAGCCCAGGCGAACGGCCGAAACGATCGGCTCATGGTCACCCATCTGAACGCCAGTCGCGACACTGTCAGTTTATCGGTCGATGACGAGCGCGAGTTCGCCCCGACGCTGCGAAATCAAGGAGATCACCCCCACTGTTGGCGCTGTCCGGCCCGGTTCGGGCTCGCGACCTCTCCATCTCCTTGATTTCGCCGGTGACGACGGACGGGAGTCAGCGCGCGAGCTCCGCCAGGTCGATCCGCCCGTTCGCGATGTCGAGCACCACCTCGACCAGCAGCTGCCGCTCAACCACCTTGATGCGGTCGTGCAGGCGCGCCTCGGTGTCGCCGGGCAGCACCGGGATGCGTCGCTGGGACAACACGGGCCCACTGTCGATCCCGTTGTCGACGACGATCACACTCGCGCCGGTCTCGGTCACACCTGCCGCAAGAGCGTCGCGGACCGCATGAGCACCCGGAAACTCGGGCAGATAGGCGGGATGGGTGTTGATGATGGCCGGGCTGAGAGCAGCGACCACGCGGGGCGGAAGCAGCCGCATGAATCCAGACAGAATCACCAGGTCGACCTGCCACTGCCGCAACTGGTCGAGCAGCTCATCGCCCCACGCTTCACGGCTGTCGAACGCGCCGAACGGCACCACGAAGCTCGGGATGCCGAACTCCTCGGCGTGCGACAGGCCATCCGCGTCGCGGTCGGCTCCAATCGCGACGACCCTCGCCGGAAACTCCGCGTCGTCGGAGGCATCGAGCAGCGCCCGCAAATTCGAGCCGCCACCCGAGATCAACACGACCAGTCGGAGCACGGGTCGAGCCTAGCTTTGCCGGGCACGCCGTCTGGGCAGTCGACTGGATGCCGCGAGCCCGATGCCGATCGCCACCGCGATCTCCAGCGCCGCCGCCAGCCCGACCGCGAGGGCGTCAGGACCCACCTGCTGGAACCGCCCCGGTCCGGCAGCTCCACCCGAGACTGCGGCCAGTAGGCCGAGCAACAGTCCGCCGAAGACTCCGCCGCCGAGGGCGGTGATCACGAGACCCGCAAGATGCGGAGCATCGGCCGCGTCCAACGCCCGCACCAGAATCGGCCGCACGGCCACGCCGGCCAGGAAGCCGGCGACCACGGGCACCAGGAGTCCCGCGAATCCGAAGGCCAGGTCACCGGTGGGCAGCGCTCCGAGCAACGGGATGGCCGGCACGGGGCCGAGGGCGGTGCCGAGGGCTGAGACGTGCGATCCCGTGCCGATCGCAAATCCGGGGCCGACGAACCACGATGCCGCCCAGATCACCAGATTCGGCAGGAAGGCCAGCTCGCCGGCGGTCAGCGCCAGCCCGCCGACCACCTCGGTGTGCAGCGCCTCATACAGCCGGATGATTTGCCCGTAGTTCACCGCGATCAGCACGGCGACCGCGACGGCGCTGACGAGAGTGGTGATGGCGACCGCTGCGGTTCCGGCGCGCAGAGCTCCGGCCACTGCTGCGCGGGCTTGAGGTCGCCAATCGTCGATCCAGTCGCGCAGGGAGCTGCCGGCGGCATCCGGCCCGCGCTCGCGCCCTTCGCGCAGCACGCCGATGAACAACCCGACGGCGAAGATCAGGGTCGGCAACAGCGCTCCCTGCCAGAGCGACGGCCGTGCCGCCGAGTTGAGCGCCGTCACCGTCACGACTGTTGACGCTGCTCCGAACACCACGAGCGTCGTCAGCTCACCGAGCGCGCGGTGGCCGGTTTCGGCGACACGCTCGCCTGTCCGGACGCCCAGCAGCAAGGTCAGCAACGCGAACCCAAGCAGCGCGATCGTGATCTTCACCGGAGCCCCGGCACCGCCCACCCCGAGCGCAGTTGCCGTGGTGGGGTCGAGGGTGAAGGTCACGTCGACGCCGTGGCCGATCAGCCAGATGTCGGCGGCGGCACGCCAAAAGATCGCCCAGTCAGGCGCGAATCCGAACTGAGCAGCCCAGATGATGGTGAGCGGAACAAGCGGGATCGCGACCCCGATCGCCACGACAAGCAGCGCCTCGAAGGCCGAGAAGAGCAGAGTCAGGCGCCGGGTCATAACGGGATGACTGTACCGGCGCTCCCCCTGCGAACTCCGGCGGCGTTCCGTGGGCCTGCGAATCCCACAGGCTGGGTCACCGGCTCAGGAGCGCCTGTGCGACGCTGCGCGATGTCTCCGCGCGCGATTCGCTGGCTCCGAGCACCACGACGCGGTCGCCTTCACGCCGATCATCTGCGCGATGAGTGACCAGTACGACGATCCGGTCGCGAGTCGCCGACCGGATGTCTGTCATCATCGCGCGCGCCGTCGGCGCGTCTAGATGCGCGGTGGGTTCGTCCAGCAGCAGCACAGTCGAGCGCCCGAGCAGCGCCCGCGCGACCGCCAATCGCTGCCGCTCGCCTCCCGAGAGCGAGCCACCGGAGGCTCCAACGCAGGCGTGCAGCCCGTCATCCATCCGGTCGAGCATCGGGCCCAACCCGACCCGCTCCAGCACCGCGATCATCTCCTCATCGCTGACCGGGTCGGTGCGCGGTCGGGCGAGCAGAAGGTTGCCACGAATGGTCGAGTCGAACACGTGTGCCTCCTGGGGGCACCACGCCACCTTGCGGCGCCACGCCACCGGGTCGAGCTCGTCGAGCGGAACACCATCTGCCAGGATGCGTCCCTCGCTCGTCGGCAGCGCCCCGAGCAGCGACGTCAACAGAGTGGTCTTCCCCGAGCCGGATGGCCCCTCCACGACGAGCCACTCGCCGGTGCCAACCGTGCAGCATACGTTGTCGAAGACCGGTGTCTCGACCCCTGGCCAGGTGGCTGCGAGGTGGTCGAGTTCGAGCCGTTCAACCAAGCCAGGGGTGGCCGTGCCCTCTGGGCGCAGTGCCTCCTGGCGGCTCAGGAACGGTCGAAGGCGCCGCAGGACGGCCGTGAGAGCCGGCAGGCGCTGCGCAGCTGACAGCAGCTCGGCGAGCGGCTCGAATGACGCCAACAACAGGAGAGCAATGACGGCTACCGACTCGGCAGAAACCGGAGTTGCTACGCTCCCGCTGATCAACCCGGGAGCGAGTACGGCACCCGTCGCGGTGGTCAGCGAGAGGAGGGCAGTGCCTGCGCCGGTCGACCATGCCGCACGGCGGTCAAGTGCCCCGAGGCGCCTATCCGCTGCGGAGACACGGTCAATCGCTGCGTCGGCCATCCCGTTCGCGCGAAGCTCACTTGCCGCGACCGAGAACGAGACCATGCGCTCAACCAGTGCGGCGCGAGCTGAAATCCGACCTGCAGCGGCAGCGCGATCGGTGCGACGGACAACCAGTACCGCCGCGAGGACCGCGAGCACCAACGCCGCTCCGACGACGGGTGCCGCCGTGGGATCGAGCAACGCCACGGTCGTCACGACACCGGCCATCGAGAGCACGCCCACCGCAATGGGCAAGAGGACTCGTGGCACCAGTTCTCTCAGCTCGTCGAGTGTCGTGACCAGATAGTCGATGGCACTGCCACCTTCTAGCAGGCGCCGCGAGCCAGCTCCCCGGGCGGCGATCGAACGCCAGACACGAAGTCTGATCGAGTCTGTTGCCCGGAAGATCGCGCCATGGGTGACCAACCGTTCCGCGTAGCGCGCCACTGATCGGCCGAGTCCAAAGAAGCGCACTCCGATGATGGCGACCGTGAGATACATGATGTCCGGGTGCTCAGAGGCGCGCACAATCAACCAGGCGGAAACCGCGGTCAGCGCGAGGCCGAATCCGGTCGCGGAGACGCCCAGGAGCACAGCCAGCATCCATCGCCCGGCCGCCGGCCGCAGCAAGGCGGCAAGGCTCGTCCGGACCGGGACCACGGTGTCTGCCCGGAGCTCCGGCTCACGCGATTCGCGGTTCCGTGGGTCCAGCCCGACCCGCGACGGCTCGAGAGGCGGCAACGGGCGCAGCAGCGCGGCAGCATCCGACGCGGATTCGTCGGTGTCGGCCGGCCCCGCAAGCCGAACCAGTTCGTCGGCCAATTCGACCAGTATCGGGTCGTGCGTCACCGTGATGACGACGGCGGATGCCGTCATCGCGACGATCGCGCCACGCACTCTAGCCGCGTTCTCCGCGTCGAGGTGCGCGGTCGGCTCATCCAGAAGGACCGTCGTCGCCCCGGCCTCAACCCGCAGCATGACCCGCGCCATCGCCAGCCGCCGCGCCTCCCCCGGACTCAACTCGGACGGACGCTGTCGGGCGCAGAAAGCGAGCCCCAGACTGTCCAAAACGACGTCAACGCGGGCCGGGTCGGCGGTCGCGAGTTCCAATTCTTCGCGGACAGTCGCGCCGAAGAAGTGCGGCGCTTGGGCGAGCAACGCCAATCGCACCGGGTCGATCCCATCGATCCACCCGGACGCCTGCGCCCCTGCGGGGAGATCCCCGGCCAGCGCTGACAGCATCGTCGACTTGCCAGCACCGCTTGGTCCGATGACGACGGTCAGCCTGCCGAGCTCGAAGCGTGACGTCAGGGGAGCCAGCGCCGCGACCCGCCGGTCGCCGTAGCGCACCGAGAGTCTGTCGATCCGCACGGCGCCGTCCGATCGCGGACCGCCTCGATTCATCCGGACCATCGATCCGGTGAGTAATTCGCGCACGCGCCGAAGTGCCGAAGTGCCGTCCTGCGCGGCATGGAATGCCGTCCCGACTTCGCGAAGGGCCGTGAAGCACTCGGGGGCGAGGAGCAGAACGAGCAACGCCGTGCCCAGGCCGATCCCGCCCGTCATCAGACGCAGGCCGAGTGTCACGGCGACAAGCGCCACCGCGATGGTGGCGATGAGTTCGAGGGCGAGGGCGGAAAGGAAGGCGACCCGCAGAGTGAGCGACGTGCGTCTGCGCAACTCTCGCTGGATCCCGTCCAGCGCCTGGGTCTGCTCGTCCACCTGTCCGAGCCCCACCAGCACGGGGAGGCCGCGGGCGAGTTCGACGAGATGATCGGCGAGACGGGCGAGTGACCCGGCGGCGGCGTCCGCGCGGTGTCGGGTATGCATCCCGATCAGGATCATGAACAGCGGCACCAACGGGATTGTCGCGACGACCACCACGGCACTGAGCCAGTCGGCCGCGAGGATCTGAGCGCCGAGCAAGACCGGCACGACCACCGCCGAGATCGCGGCCGGGAGGACAGCGCCGTAGTACTCGTCCAACCCATCCAGGCCGGTGGTCGCGACGACGGCCGTGCTCGCGGAGTCTGCGCCGCCCTCTGCAACGCGCTCGGCGAGCCGCCGGCGGAGGTCCGACTTCGCGGCGACCGCCTCCCGCGCTGCCACCGTCCCGATGGCCCAGACCGAGCCGGCCATCAGGACGGCACCGAGCACGCCGAGCACCAGCGGCCCCCGCCATCCCGTTGCGCCCGCCGCGATCACGGCAATGGACCCGGCCAACGACTGTGCGATGAGCACGAGTGCCACGGCCCG
>JBDUBG010000340.1:0-2063 GCA_040004215.1 Pseudolysinimonas sp.
CGGCATCACGGTTGTGAATACTCCGGGCACTGTTGATGCCGGATATCGCGGCGAAATCCGGGTGATCTTGCTGAACACCGACCCGGCGGAGCCGTACGCCATCGCGGCGGGCGACCGGATCGCACAACTGCTCGTCATGCCCGTCACGCGGGCCCGTTTCATCCCGGTCGAGCGCCTCCCTGGCACCGAACGCGGGGAGGGTGGATTCGGGTCGACCGGATACAGCACGGCGTCGCCTCGCACCACCGAGTCAGGAGTTTCTGCGTGACCGATCTTCCCGCCGATGCCGTCGAACCCGCCGAGCAGCCGAAGTCGGCCCCGGCCGACCGTGAGGTCAATGGTCCGCTCGACGATGCCGAGGCCAACCACGTGCGCCCTTACGTTGACCTAGGCGGTGTGAAGGTGCTGCCTCGACCAGAACTCGGCCTGCGGCTCGAGGTCGAAGAGGGCAGCAAGCGCGTCGTCGCCGTCGCCCTCGACTACGCAGGTTCGACCTTGCAGGTGCAGCCTTTCGCCGCGCCGCGCAAGAGCGGGTTGTGGCACGAAATTCGCGAGCAGATCATTGAGCAGATTGCGCGACAGGGTGGCACTACCACTACCAGCGACGGGCCGCTTGGCCCCGAGATTCGAGCCGAGATCCCGGCGCCTGCTGGCGCTGAGCCCGCCGGCACCCGCATCGCCCGTTTCATCGGGGTCGATGGTCCGCGCTGGTTCTTGCGTGGCGTCATCAGCGGCCAGGCCCTGGTCGATCCGGAGGCTGCCGCCCGCGTCGAAGAGCTGTTCCGCAGCATCGTGGTGGTGCGCGGCACGACCCCGATGCCGCCGCGCGATTTGATTCCGCTGCAGGTCCCCGCCTCGATGGGCGGCGGCGCGCCGCAGAACGTCTGATGCCGGATCAGGAGCCACCCCCCGGCGATCAGCCCGACTTCCGCGAGGCTATGTCGCAAGCGCTTCGTCGTTCAGGACTCGGCCGTGTCGCGCCAGATCAGGCGCCGTCAGCCGCCACGCTGCTCACCGCCATGGGTGGCGCGCGGGGCATCGTCGAATCAATTCTGCCGCTGATTGTCTTCCTGGTCACCTTTACCATCGCGCGCAATACGGTGGCCGAGAAAGACGTGGTGCTGGTCTCGGTTACCGCGCCGGTGGTCATCTCGGTCATCTTCATCGTGACCCGTCTGGTGCGTCGCGAGGCGGTAACTCCGGCCATCGCTGGCGCACTGGGAGTCGTGATTTCGGCCGTCTTCGCGGCGGTCACCGGCAAGGCCGAGAACAACTTCGTCCCGGGATTCTTTATCAACAGCGGCATCCTCGTGGTGATGTTGGTGACCATCGCGGTACGGCGGCCCCTGCTTGGTCTGCTTGCTTCGCTGCTGCTGAGCGATCCCGACTGGCGCCAGGACCGCGCTCAACTGCGCGTCGCCTACATCGCGACCTGGTTCTGGGTGGGGCTTGCGGTGATCAGACTGGGCGTCGAGTTGCCCCTGTTCGTCACGCATCAGATCACCGCGCTCGGCACCGCCCGGCTGATCACCGGGGTCCCGCTCTATGCCGCGATCCTCTGGCTCACCTGGCTGGTGATGCGCACGGCGTGGACCGCGCCGGAGCGCGTCGACGACACCACTGACGGCGCGTCCGAAAACTAGCTGTCGTACGCGACATCCACAGACATTGGCGAGTAATGTATCTTGATGTCAAGATAAATCAGCAGACATCATCCAGATTGCGGCGCTGGCTTCGGGCTTAGGGTTGCCTTGCTGGAAGATGTCGCAGTGCGACCAGCAGGATGGGTCGAAGACGAGCAAGGGAGACGCCATGTCGGCTGTTGACAGTTTCGGTTCGAAAAGCACCCTGAGCGTGGGCGGAACAGACTACGAAGTCTTCCGTGTCGATGCGGTGCCGGGCTACGAGAAGCTCCCGTTCAGCCTCAAGGTGCTGCTCGAGAACCAGCTGCGCACCGAAGATGGCGCCAATGTCACCAAGGCGCAGATACAGGCTTTGGGTTCGTGGGTGCCGACGGCTGAACCCGACACCGAGATCCAGTTCACCCCTGCCCGCGTCCTCAT
>JBDUBG010000414.1:0-6844 GCA_040004215.1 Pseudolysinimonas sp.
AATGGCGGCTCCGTACGCTGTGGACGATGTCGCCTGGATGCTCATGGCATCCGCACGAGGCCAACGCTATGACCCTCACCCGTCGTGGGCTAGGTGTGGATGCCGGGTGTTCGCTGTGTGTTCGAACACGACTCGATCCCTGGCGACGCTGTCTCGCGATTCTCACGATTGATAACGATTCGGCGATGCTGCCGATGTGTTTCGCGACGCGGCATTACTCTCGCAGCAAAGGACGCGCCAGATCCCCCGCCGGCTCGTCAGGCGGTGGCGATCCTGAGAGGCGGAGATGGCAGAGGCGGCAGGCAACAACAGCAGATCGGCGCTGCGTACCGGGCCGGTTCTCTCCGTCGCATCGGGTACCGTGCCGCTCGACGTTCGGGCTCCCTCCACCTCTGAAACCGCCGCCATCGTGGGATCAGACGCCGCACCACGCCGCCTTGTCGGCGGCTCAGACGTGCGCGTATCTCCGGTGGCGATCAGTGGCAAGATGTTCGGCTGGAAGACCGACGACGCGACAACCGACGCGATTCTCGACAGCTACCTGTGGCACGGCGGAAACTTTATCGACACGGCCGACTCCTACTCGAGCGGTCGCAGCGAGCTGATGATCGGCAACTGGATGCGGTCGCGGCACCGCCGTGACGACATGGTCGTGGCCACCAAGGTGGGCAAAAGCGCCGAGAACCCGGGCGTCACTGCCCGAGCGCTCACCGCCGCCGTTGAGGCGTCGCTGGGGCGCCTGCGCACCGACCGAATCGATCTGCTCTTTCTGCATTGTGACGATCCCGATGTGCCGTTCGAGGAGACGCTGCTCGCCGTCGACGAGTTGATCCGCGCCGGCAAGGTGGTGGCATTCGGCGCCGCGGATCACACCGGCAACCGTCTGTTCGAGGCGAGAATCGCCACTGCCCAATTGGGTGTTGCGCCGATGGTCGCGCTGCAGGGCACGTACAACCTGATGGAGCGCCGAGGGTACGAAGGCGACCTTGAGCACGTTGTCGATCGTGTCGGCCTCGGCATGATGCCGCGGTTCGCGCTGGCGAGTGGATTCCTGAGCGGCCGTTACCGCTCCAAGGCCGACGTCGCCCGCTCAGCCCGCGGCGCCGATGTGGCGAAGTACTCGACCCGCACCGGCGTGAGGGTGCTTGCCGCCCTTGACGAGGTGGCTGCTGCCCATGACGCCGCCCTGCCCTCGATTGCGCTGGCATGGCTGTTGAGCAAACCAAATGTGGTGGCGCCGATCGTCTCGGCGAGTTCAGCTGAGCAGGTTTTCGATCTCTTGGCTGCGCCGGGGATCCGCTTGACCCGGCACGAACTGACGCAACTGGATCGCGCGAGCGAACCGCGGCGCTGAGGCCACCTGTCCGCTCGCGCGATGAGCTATCGCATCAGGATCAGTTGATGCCGGCGATGACCAGCCAGTGCTGGGCGAGCACGATCCAAATCGCGATCAACACGATGGCGACCACGGTGATGGTGATGCCCGAGCGGCGGGTCGCTCCGCGCAGCAGAAGTTGGAGCACGAGCACGATCACGAGGGCGATCGCCAGGATCAGTGAACCGAACGGAATCCCGGGCACGAAGAACGACAAGACGAAGAGAGCCGCAACGATGATCTCGATGACCGCGAGGATGGCGGTTCCACGGCCGCGGACGCGGATGATTCCGTCAATGAGCGCGAGCGCGCCGCCAACGAGTCCGATGACAAGAAGCCAGGAGAGGGTAATCACGGGGGTAATCCTTCCGTAGCGCAGACCCGGGGGTCTTGAACACCGCCCAGAGCGGTGCAGCGATCACACTCCCACACGCCGCCGATTCGACCGGAGTGCTCCCAGCAGACCTTCAGGTAAGGCGAATCAGCGCCCCGCGTCGCCGATCACGCGGTCGAAGGCACGTGCCAGCGCGGTGCTCGCGGCGATCGGATCGCCTGCGTAGCCGCCGGTCATTGCCCCGTCACGGGCGAGAACCAGATCGTCGGCAGCGTCGCCGGCGAGCGGGTGGCCGAGATCACGCAGAAGTTGTTCGAGGACTCCCACCAACCACTCGCGGTGCGCGACGACAGAGCGCCGCACGGGATGCATGGGGTCGGAGAACTCGGCTGCCGCGTTGATGAATGCGCAGCCGCGGAAATCGGACGAGGAGATCGTGTTCGAGATTCTCTCTTGCACTGCTCGAAGAATCGCCCCGGAGTCGCGGTACTTCTCGATGAGATCGAACAGCTCAGTGACTGCCTGACGGTGACGATGATCGACGTAGTCGCCGATCAGGCGCTCCTTCGACCCGTAGTGCTTATAGAAGGTGGCCTTGGTCACGCTCGACGAACTGATCAGACGGTCGACGCCGACCGCGCGGATGCCCTCGTCGTAGAAGAGCAGATCGGCGGTGTCGAGGATGCGCTGCTTGGCTGGCGCAAGAGTCGGAGCCGGCGCGGGACGCTCGATCTCGATCGTGGTGGTCATCGGGTCCTCTGGTCGGATAGTTCACCCTGCGCCGTGGCCGTCGGGGGGAACGGCCACGGCTGCACGGGTGCGGGTTCGAGTAGCACACGAATCAGCAACGCCGGTCGCCACCCGATGCGAACATCGAACGACGCTGACGGCGCCACGGGACGTGGGGGCGTCCCGCTTGGAAAGCTGCTCCGGCTAGGTTCCGAATCGCTTTCCCGTGCGCCGATCCTAACATGGGAGGACAGACAGACTTGTCTGTCAGTGCCCCATTTCCTGTACCCCAGTCCGGGTGTCGTGCTGGGGAGGTCCGGGCCGGTGGATGACGTAGGCTCGACCCGATGAACGGCGCGGTGGCACTTCCCCTCGATCTAAACGAGCTTCGCATCACCGCATCCGGAGGCTCGTTGGTGCGCCGGAGCGTGCTGCCCAGCGGCGTCAGGATCCTCAGCGAGCACATGCCCGGCGCGCAGAGCGCGACTGTCGGCTTCTGGGTTGCTGTCGGGTCGCGTGACGAGCATCCGGTGACCTTCGGCTCGACGCACTTTCTCGAGCACCTGCTGTTCAAGGGCACGCATACCCGTTCAGCGCTCGATATCGCTGTCGCGTTCGATGCGGTCGGTGGTGAGCACAATGCGCTAACCGCGAAGGAATACACCTGCTACTACGCCAAGGTGCGCGACCAGGACCTTCCGATGGCGGTCGCCGTGCTGGCCGACATGTTTACCGCGTCTCTGATCGACGCCGACGAGTTCGAGAGCGAGCGCGGGGTGATCCTCGAAGAGCTCGCCATGGCAGACGATGACCCGTCTGATGTGGTGAGCGAGCGGTTCTTCGAAGCCGTTTTCGGCACGCATCCGCTTGGCCGCCCGATCGGCGGGAGCCCCGCTTCGATCGGCGCTGTCGGCCGCAATGCGGTGTGGGATCACTACCGGGCCAACTACCGACCGCAAGACCTGGTCGTGACGGTCGCCGGCGCGGTCGATCATGACGTTCTGGTGGCCTGGATCACCGCTGCGCTCGAGACCGCGGGCTGGGATCTCGGCGTCGCAGGCACTCCCGTCGAGCGCCGCGATGCCGCTGGCAACGGTGAGCACGGGGTGTCGCTGGAGCGGGGCAGCGCCCTCACGATCGTCAACCGTCCGACCGAACAGGCGAACCTGCTCCTCGGGGTGCAAGGGCTCGCGGCATCCGATGACCGGCGTGCCGCCATCACCGTGCTCAACTCGGTGCTCGGGGGCGGGATGTCGTCGCGGTTATTCCAGGAGGTGCGCGAGAAGCGCGGATTGGCATACTCGGTCTACTCGTTCGCTGCCGGCTACTCCGACGCGGGTCTGATGGGGCTGTATGCCGGATGCTCGCCCAAGAAATCGGCAGACGTGGCCGAGCTGATGCTGGGAGAGTTTCGCCGACTCGCCGCAGACGGCATCACCGACGAGGAGTTGTCGCGCGCGAAGGGGCAACTCGGTGGGGGCGCGGCCCTCGCCCTCGAAGACTCGGATTCGCGCATGAGCAGGCTCGGACGCAGTGAGTTGACCTTTGGCGAGTTCTCTGACCTCGACGAGACCCTTCGACGGCTCGACGGCGTCACCACGGCGCAGGTGCGTGAGCTCGCAGAAGAGCTCGTCATGCGTCCGCTGTCGCTCGCCGCTGTGGGAGCGCTGAAGAAATCCACCTTTGACGGTCTCGTCGACGATGATGACCCAGCGCCGGTCAGCGGCAACACCGCTGCGGCCTGACCGCTTTCCACCGCTCTCAGAAAGTCCACGCAATGTCGCGTTACCTCTACCTTGTGCGCCACGGCGAGCAGCAGGATGCCGAATACGGCCTGCCAGACGGACCCCTCAGCCCCCGGGGTGTGCGGCAAGCCCATGCCATCGCGGAACGCCTCGGCGGCGTCCCGTTTACCGGCGCGTGGACCTCGCCGCTGACCCGCGCCCAAGAGACCGCTCGGATCATGACGGAGCGGCTTCCGGCCCTGGAGCCGCAGCCCTCTGCACTGCTGATGGATTGCGTTCCGTCTGGCCCGGGCGTCGACATGCCGCACGCCTTCGAGTCGTTCTTCCGCAGTGTCACCGAGGACGAGATCGAGGCTGGCCGCGCACAGATGTCCGACGCGACCGCCGAATGGATGACTCCGTCCCGAGAGGATCGCCACGAGCTGCTGATCACCCACAACTTTGTGATCGGCTGGTTCGTGCGCGAGGCCTTCGGCGCGGCCGACTGGCGGTGGCTGGGGGTCAATCAGGCCAACTGCGGGCTCACCATCATCCGGGTTCGGTCAGCCAAGCCGCCCGTGCTGGTGTCGCACAACGATCTTGGCCACCTTCCGCCAGAGTTGCGCACCGGGCTGCCGGTGGAGCAGCCGTACTGACCTGGCTGGTCGAGTAGCGGTACCCGTCGCTGGTCGAGTAGCGGCCGAAGGTCGCGGATCGAGACCCCCGCTGCGCTACCGGTCTCGATCCGCCGCGCTGCGGCTCCTCGACCAGCTCGGCATCTGCTTCGCGAACCAGTTCGTCGCGTTCGGGTTGTCGTTGTACGGCTCAATATCGACGTAGCCGGTCGAGCGATACAACCCCTGGGCAGCCTCGAGACTCGCGTTGGTATCGAGCACGATCACGCGGGCGCCGAGCCCGACGGCGCGGGCTTCGAGTTCCGCCAGGAGTTCGCGGCCCCAGCCCTTGCCCCGCGCGCGGTCCCGCAGGTAGAGGTGTTTGATCTCGGCGCGGCGGGGTTCAGCGTCGCCGTCCAGCATCCTGACGCCGCCGCAGCCGACAGGCCCGAGGTCGTCATCGACCACCATGAACAGGCCGTCCGGCGGCAGGAACTGCGCCGGGTCAGGAAACACCGTGTGGTATGCGCCGAGCCCCTCGGGAAAGGCCTCGGTGCGCATGCCGAAGTAGTCGCTCAGCAGTTCGTGTGCGTCGTCATCTGCGGGGGACGCGGGGCGGTAGACGGGCATGGCTCCACGCTAGTGCGCGGTCCGCGGCGGCTACGCTGGACGGCATGGTGACCTCGGTGGCGATCGTTGGCGCGAGCGGGCGGATGGGGCAACTCGCCACCCGGCTCATCGAGAGCAGCGGCGAGTTGCGCGTGCATGCTGGGCTCGGCTCGTCCGACCGTATCGAGCGGATCGAGGGCGCAGACCTGGTGCTTGACCTCACCGTTCCTGCCGTGTCGCCCGAGATCGTGGGGGCGGCGTTAGATCGCGGCATCCCGGTGCTGGTCGGCACCTCGGGGTGGACGTCTGAGCGCATCGCGACATTGGCTCGCCGGCTGCAGGACCTGCCGGAGCTCGGCGTCATCATCGTGCCGAACTTCTCGCTCGGCTCGGTGTTGGCAACGCGAGCCGCGACGATGCTGGCGCCCTACTTCGACTCGATCGAGATCGTCGAGGCACACCACGAGGGCAAGGTCGACTCGCCATCTGGCACCGCGATCCGCACCGCAGAACTCATCGGCGCCGCGCGCGTCGACGCCGGCCCGGTCGCAGCCCCGCACGCAGATCAGCGCGCTCGTGGCCAGCAGGTGGCGAGCGTGCCGATCCACAGCCTGCGCATGAACGGACTGCTTGCTCAGCAGGATGTGATCTTCGGCGGCGTCGGCGAAACCGTGCGGATCAGCCACGAAACTTTCAGCGACGAGTCGTATGCGGCGGGGTTGCTGCTCGGCCTGCGGGCTGCGCCGACGGCCCGCGGAGTGGTGGTCGGACTCGACAAGTTGCTCGACCTGCCCGACGCGGGGGCGCGTTCCTCGGGGCTCCTGGCCTGATGCGCACCCGCATTGCGGTCATCGTGATGGCGGCGCTCCTGGCGCTGTATTTGATTTTCGCGGTGCGTTACGGCCTGGTGTTGATCGGCGTTGGTCAACCGGTGGCGGTCGCGATCGGCTGCGCCCTCCTCGTTCTGCCGGTGATCGGCGCCTGGGCGATGGTCAGCGAACTCCTGTTCGCCGTGCGGGCTGACCGCCTGGCGAAACGTCTCGAAATCGAGGGCGGGATGCCGAGCGAGCCGGTCGCCGTCAGCGCGAGTGGCCGCGTCGATCGGGCAGCTGCTGACGCGCTGTTTCCGAGCTACCGAGCCGCCGTGGATGCAGCGCCCGAGAGTTGGCGCGCGTGGTTCCGGCTCGCGCTCGCCTACGACGCGAGTGGTGATCGCCGTCGGGCGCGCTCGGCGACGCGCACCGCGATCCGGCTCGCTCGACCACGCGCTGACTCGCTCGCGCGCTGACTCGCTAGCTCGTCGAGAACACCGCGTCGATCGCCTGCTCGACCCTGCGGTGCCGCCACTCGAAGCCGTCGGCCTCGAGCTTCGTCGGGAAGACCTTCGCAGAATCCAGCAGCAGCCGCTTCCCAGCCTCCCCCAACAACCTCACGGCGGGCTCGGGAACTCGCAACAGGT
>JBDUBG010000146.1:0-2062 GCA_040004215.1 Pseudolysinimonas sp.
CCGAACGGGAAGCCAATCGCTGTGCCGCGCAACCAAGCGGGCCATGAGCGCTTCAGACTGGTGGCGCGGACGCCCGGCGGGCGCGTCACAGGTGGCATCGTGAGTCCGTCGCAGCGCGCCCCGCACGGAGCTCGCCCTCCGAAGGCACCGCGCACCGGCCCGTACCGCATCCAGGCTGCTCGTCGAGTCGCCTATGACGTGCTGCGCGCCGTTCACGAGAGCGACGCGTACGCCAACCTGTTGCTCCCGGTGAAGCTCGGCGAAGCGCAACTGAACGAGGCGGATGCCGGCCTGGCGACGGAGTTGACATACGGCACCCTGCGTCGCCAGGGCTATTACGACCGCATCATCGAGTTGGCGAGCGGCCGGCCGCTGTCAAAGATCGATCCTGAAGTGCTCGACGCCGTGCGTCTCGGGGTGCATCAACTGCTCGGCATGCGCGTCGCGGCTCATGCAGCTGTCGACGAATCGGTCGCCCTGGTCGCCGCAGCAGGAAAGCGGTCGGCGACCGGATTCGCCAACGGAGTGCTCCGAACCATCTCGCGGAGCGGGCCAGAGGAGTGGCGCGCGCGCGCACTCGATGGCCTGAGCGGAGACGCTCGACTCGCGATGGAGCATGCTCATCCGCTCTGGGTCGTCACGGCATTCCGCGCGGCCCTCGCCGCAGAGGGTCGAGACGACGAACTCGAGGAGTTGCTGCGTGCAGACAACGATGCGCCGCGCGTGAGCCTGGTCGCCTTGCCGGGTCTGGCGACGGTCGATGAACTGGGGGAGCCAAGCGGAGTTTCGCCGATCGCCGCGAGATCGATCGGCGGTGACCCCGCAGGCAATCCCGTGGTGGCGTCGGGGCGCGCGCGCGTTCAAGATGAGGGCTCGCAACTGGCGGCGCTCGCGCTCAGCCGTGCGCGCCCGATCAGGGCGGGGGAACGCTGGCTTGATCTCTGCGCCGGCCCGGGTGGCAAAGCCGCTGTTCTTGCCGCCGAGGCGGCCATCGGCGGGGCACAGCTGCTCGCCAACGAGGTCATCCCCACCCGCGCGCGACTGGTGCGCAATGCGTTGGCCGTTTTCGCGAATCCACCAGAAGTCGTCGAGGGGGATGGCCGACGATTCGGCAGCGAAGATCAGTTGTTCGACCGCATCCTGCTCGACGCCCCCTGCACCGGCTTGGGCGCCCTACGGCGACGGCCAGAAGCGCGGTGGCGCAAGCAGCCGTCAGATGTCGCCGAGCTGACTCGATTGCAAAGCGAGTTGCTCGATGCGGCGATCCACGCTCTTGCCCCCGGCGGACTGCTGGCATACGTCACCTGCTCGCCACAGCTTGACGAGACACGAGGAGTGGTGGCCGGCGCGCTGGCACGGCATCCGGAACTCACGACCATCGATACCCCAGCCGTGCTGGCGGCCATCGCCACTCGCGACCTTGAGCTTCCCGTGGCTCGCCATGCCCAGCTCTGGCCGCACCGCCATGGCACAGATGCCATGTTCATTCAGCTCCTAGCTAAGGTGGCCGGATGACTGCGCGCATCCAGCCGAGCATCTTGAGTGCTGACTTCGTCAATATGCAGCGCGACATCATGGCGATCGCGACGGCCGACGGCGTGCACGTTGACGTGATGGACAACCACTTCGTGCCGAACCTCACCTTCGGCCTCGAGATGGTGACACGCGTGCAGGCGGTGTCGCCGATCCCGCTCGACGTGCATCTGATGATCTCGGATGTCGACCGCTGGGCCCCCGGGTACGCCGAGTTGGGTGTCTTCTCGGTCACTTTTCACGCCGAAGCCACAGCAGAGCCCGTCGCCCTCGCTCGGCGGCTGCGCGCGATCGGGGCGCGTGCCGGACTCGCGGTCAAACCCGACACCGACGTCACTCCCTACCTCGAGTTGCTGCCCGAGTTCGATCAACTCCTGGTGATGACGGTCGAACCGGGATTTGGTGGCCAGAGGTTCAAGACCGACATGTTGGGCAAGATCGCTGCCGTGCGGGCTGCTGCCGACTCCCTCGCGCTCGACCTGTGGCTGCAGGTGGATGGCGGCATCACCCTCGACACGATCGCGCACGC
>JBDUBG010000004.1:0-2055 GCA_040004215.1 Pseudolysinimonas sp.
GGCGGCGGTCGTGGTGCTGACCAACGAGACCGACAAACCCGAGTTCCCGAGGTCGGCGCCTGCTGCCGCGGTCAAGGATCGTGCGGTGGATCTGGATTCCTCCGTGACGGCGGCACTGGCCGCCGTGCCCGCTGTCGGTGTCTCGGTGCAAACGGCCGGCCTGGCCAGGCTGACCGGTGCCAGCTCGGCGAGTGCCGAGTCAGCGGCTGCAGCGGCGGCCGCGTTGGCCGCGCTGAAACTCTTTCTTGATCACCACTACGACGCGCGCGGGCTCATCATCCCGGCGATTACGACCGTGAAGGCTGCGCAGGCGTCGAGCGATGCAGCGGTCGCGGCGGCTCGGGCGGCAGCTCAGGCCGCGGCGCAGGCTGCTGCGGCTCAGGCGGCTCGCCGTTCCGGGGGCGGCTCATTCTCTGCCGGACCGGGTGCTCCGGTGTGTGCCAGTGACGTGTTGAGCTGTGTGAACCAGATCCGCTCGTACTACGGACTGCGAACACTCAGTTCGAACGGCACGCTGAACGCAGCGTCACAGGCGTGTGCAGAGCGGATGGCGGCGTCCGGACAGATGACGCACAGCACCTACCCCGGGGGGTGGCGCTCGTGGGGCGAAAACATCGCACAGGGCTACGGGTCTTCTGCGTCGGTGTTTAACGCGTGGATGGCGTCGCCCGGACACCGGGCCAACATCCTCAACTCGTCGTATACCCAAATGGGGCTCGGCCACGTCGCGGCGGGCAGCTGGTGGTGCGAACAATTCGGAAGCTAGCTTTCGTTTAGCCTCGAGACATCGTGCGCGCCTGATGAAGGCGGCGCAGCCACCTACGGTTCACGAACCCATCCTCGAGGTAAGTAGTGCTCGCACTGAAGCGGATGCGCCGTCGCGCCGGGCTCTTCGTCGCCGTCTTCGGGGTGGTCCTGATGCTGGCGGGCTTGAGCGTTGGCCTCTCTGGGTATCTGGGTGCAGCGGCGGCGGCCGGTGTGCGCGCCGGGGTCTCGGCGCTGACTGGTGCTGACGGCGGTTTCGCGGTGAGCATCCCTTGGCCGGCCGGTAAATCAGCCCAGGCTGCTCAAGACACCCGGGTACGCGACACGGTGCGATCGGTCGTCCTGGCCGATGGCCGTGCGGTGCCGATGGTGGTCGACCGGGACATCATGACGGCCAACAATGTGCAGTTGGATCGCAGTGCGGGAACGCCAGTCCAGTCGGCGCTGGCGTCGATTCCGGCGCTGTCATCGCGGGCGAGCTTGGTCGCAGGGAAGTGGCCGGCGGCGTTGGACGAGGCGTCGATGCAGGCCGACGCGGCAGCGGCCCTCGGTGTGCAGGTCGGGGAGCGCCTGAGCCTGCCGGGTAACTCGTCGGTGACGATCACCGCCACCTGGCGAGCGACGAACCCTGATGATCCGCGGTGGCAAGACGACCCGATCACGCTCAGGGGGGTCGAACCGGACGCCTACGGGACGCGTGGCTGGATTGTCATCGATCCCGTGTTGTGGGGAAAGATCACGGTGGATCCGGTTGCTCGATGGACGATCCGACCGGTACCCGACCGGGTCACGGTCGCTCAGCTCGCTGCTCTCCAGACCTCGCCGGACTCCGTCTTGAAGGCACTGCAGAGGGCAGACTCAAGCCAGGAGATTCGAGAAACAGGACTGCTCCAGGTCGCGCTGCGGCCGATCCAACAAAACGTGGTGTCTGCGGCGGCTGTCTCGACGGCGCCCCTCGTGGTCGTCGCGGTTCTCGGAATCATCACCCTGGTCGAGTTGGCTCGGATGCTCGACCAACTGCGCGCGGCCGAGAACGCGTTGGTTCGCGCTCGCGGAGCGAGTCGCCGGCGTTCCGTGCTCGAGGCGGCGGCAGAGGGCGTGCTCGTCGCCGTGCCGGGAGCGGTGCTCGGCGCAGCGCTCGCCGTCTGGGCATTGAGTGGGAGCGGGGCGGTTCGTTACATCCCCACCGTCGGCTGGGCGGCCGCCGTCGCGTGCGTTGCTGTTGCGGTGGGCGCACTTGCCGCCGTCGCCGGCCGTGCGTCGCGTGACGCCCGCCCGGCGACGTCACGC
>JBDUBG010000406.1:0-6803 GCA_040004215.1 Pseudolysinimonas sp.
CCAACGGGCTCGCCTCGGCGACCACCGCGACCGTCGTCGACGGGCAGGTTGACCCTCCACTGGTCACCGATGGGCCGTACCTCGAATCCAAGGAGTACATCGGCGGCTTCTGGGTGATCGAAGCCACCGACCTCGACCAGGCGCTCGCCCTCGCGGCGGAGGGGTCGAAGGCGTGTCGGGGAGTGGTCGAGGTGAGGCCGTTCCAGTCGATCGACTCGTTCACGTAGTCACGTAGTCACGTAGTCACGTAGTGACGCAGTCACGCAGTCACGCGTGACGTCATCGGATATCGCCGTCGGATATCGCCGTCGGATATCGCCGTCGGATCCGGGTCTCTAGCGGTGGATGGGCGCCTCGTCGAAGGCGCGAGCCACCTCGGGCGACCCGCTGACCGTGAGCTTCGGGTTGCCCAATGCCTCCGCGCGCTCCCAGCACAGCAGCGCCAACTCGCCGGCCGGACCCTCGATGACGGCGGCTGCGACAACGGGGATGGGGGCGGCGACATCCGGGCGCGACCAATCCGAGGCGAGAAACCAGGATGCGTCGGTGTCGGTGGCGACCAGCTTGAGCGTTCCCGGCAGCGGTCGAGCGTGCTGCGCGACCGTTCGAGAAACACGTCGAAGTGCTCGGTCACGCCATCGGCGTAGCGCTCGGGGCTCAGCTCGGGCGGTGCCGTCGGCCGCGCTCCCCCGGCGGTGCGCAGATCCCAGACGTGGCGAGCTACCTCGAAGGTCGACCGGCGATGCCAGAAGGCCAGTGTGCCGGGGCCCCGGAGGGTCCAGCACGGGGTGCCCTCTGGCATCCGGCGAAGGGTCTCGATGAAGCGATCGCGTTCGCCCGCGAACCACTCGGGCGCCGCGGCCTCATTGGGCACGGTCTGTGCCGAAACCGGCGGCCCGGTTGCGCCGATCGTGGCGAGCACCCACGCGAAGTGATTGCCCAGGTGGGCGATCAGCTCGGCAGCGACCGGCCAGCCAGCGCAGTCGAGCACCGCCGCGGGGTCAGCGACTGCCACCTCGGCGACGGCAACCGCGCTGATGAGTTCGAGGTCGTCCAACCGTGAGTTCGTCATGCCTTGAGTTTCGTCATGCCTTGAGTTCGCCATGCCTTGAGTAGAGCAGAACTGTCCTGCCGTGTCGCGGTCGAACGTCGGATGATGGAAACACACGTGAGCGAAGGGTGAACCACCATGAAGATGAGGCTCGAACTTGTGCCGCTCCCGGTCTCTGACGTCGAGCGGAGCAAGTCGTTCTACACCGAGGTCATCGGCTTCGAGCTGGACCACGACGTGCAACCGGGCAACGGCATGCGCATCGTGCAGCTCACTCCGCCCGGGTACGCGTGCTCGATCGTGATCGGCACCGGCATGGGCGGCGATCCGGCAGACGGCACGGTGCACGGGCTGCACCTGGTGGTGGATGACATTTCCGCCGCCCGCTCGGAGTTGGTCGATCGCGGTGCCGACGTCAGCGGCATCCAAGACATGGGAGGGGTGCAGTACGCCTACTTCAGCGACCCCGATGGCAACTCGTGGGCGTTGCAGCAGATCGGGGCAGCCGCGCCTCTCACTGAGCCTCTCTCTGAGCCTCTTGCTTCCCCTCCAACTTCCCCTCCGACTTCCCCTCCAAGACAGCCTTCTGCGTGAACATCTCTTTGGTGCGCAGCAGTCTCAACGCGGTCACGAGCACGAGGCCACCCACCACGTTGAAGAGCAGGGTGTACCAGAACCAGCCCAGCCAATCCAGGTAGCTGATCGACGCCCCAGCCTGGATCGCGCCGAAGATCATCAGCGAGTCAAGAATCGAGTGGAACAGCTGCAGCCCCGCGAGCAAGAAGCCGCCGATCACCGCCGCGACGATCTTCGCGAACTCCGAAACGGTCCCGTGCTGCATCCGCGTCATCAAGGTGATCGTGCTGCCGCCCAGGACGGCGAGAACGATGCTTTGTAGGCCGAGCGGGGCCTCCGTGAAGTGTCGCGCCGACGCGATCAGCGTGGCGTGCCACTGCGGGAAGGCCTGGACGATGAACCACATGAAGATCCAGCCGCCGACCAGATTCATCACCAGGGTGCCGCCCCACAGCTTGGCCAACTGACCGAGTGAGCCTTCACGTGCGACCAGCGCGGCCACCGGCATCAGAAAGTTCTCGGTGAACAGTTCGCTGTGCGCGAGGAGCAACGCGATGAAGCCGACGCTGAAAGCGAGCCCCGCCAACAGGTGATTGCCGGTCTGATGCAGCACCGCAATGTACGCCAGAACGCCGAGACCCACTTCGAGACCGCCGAAGAACCCGGTGATCAGGGTGACGCGCCAGGTTCGGTGAAGGCGCTCGGCACCTTCGGCGACGGTGCTGTCGAACGACTCAGCGAGCTCGTCTTCGACAGGATCGTCTCGATCACCGAGCTCTCGACGTCGACCGTCGCTCATGACCTACCCCCTTGAGCCTGCATCACCTCATCTGATCACAGGTGGCCGATTCGCGAATGGAAACTGCTACATCATCAGGTGCCTCGAATGCTCACGACGGAGCTCTGGATGCGGTCAGCCGAGACGGTCGGCAAGGTGCTCGCTGACCCGCAGCGCGTTGGCGATGATCGTGAGGGTCGGATTCACCGCACCGATCGTCGGCATGAACGAGCCGTCGACGACATACAGGTTGTCAAGCTCGTGCGACTTGCACATCAGGTCCAGCGCCGACGCGACGGGGTCGGTGCCGAAGCGCACGGTTCCTGCCTGGTGGGCGGTGGCGGAGACATCCATCGCCTTGCTCAGGTAGAGGTTGCGCTCGAAGGTCTGCGAGTGCATTCCGAGGTCGGTGAGCAGCTCTTCGAAGGTGTGCCGCAGCCGCGTCAGACCCTCGGAGTTGTTGTCGGGCTGCACGGTAAGTTTCACCGAGCCGTCAGCGGTCAGCGTGACCCGACTGTCGGGCAGCGGGAGGTCTTCGCTGGCGAGCCAGAAATCCATCGAGTGCTTGCCGACGATCCCGTACGCCGCCGGGGGCGCCCAGCCGAGGCCTTTCGGCGCCTGACCTTTCACCTGCCAGTCGTCGGACTTGCCGAGCATCTGGATGTTGCCCATCGGGTACTCCCACTTGTCGCTCGGACCGTAGAAGTCATTCATCGCGAGCGTCTTCTGAAAGACGGTGTCGTTGCGGTCCTTCGAGAAGGCGATCAGCGCGAGGTTGTTGTGACGCATGTAGTGCCGGCCGACCACGTCTGAGCCGTTGGCGAGACCGTTCGGGTGGGCGTCATTCGCCGACGCCAACAGGAGCGCGGACGACAGGATCGAGCCGGCCGAGAGCACCACAATGTCGGCCGAGAAGGTGGTCTGCTCGGTGCCGCCGGCTGCAGTCGCGGATGACGTGACCACTCCCGTGACGCTGCGGCCCGCGGCATCCGTCTCCAACTTCGTGACCGTGGTGTTGGTCAGCAACCGCAGGTTCGAATGCGCGCGCAGCGCAGGTCGCACCGCCACCGATTCGGCGTCGGCTTTTGCCTCAACCAGGCAGGGGAACCCGTCGACCCGGTCGCAGCGGATGCACGCCGACCCGTGTGCCGCAGAGCCGTCGTCGTTCTGAATCAGGTTCACCCCGATCGGCAGGTGGAACGGATGCAACCCCATGCCATCAAGCCCGTCGGAGAGTTCTTGGATGCGCGGCTCATGCTTCACCGGCGGGAAGGCGTAGTCGGCACTCGATGCCCCCGCGAACGGATCCTCGCCGTGCTTGCCGTGCACCCAATACATGTGCTCGGCCTTCACGTAATACGGCTCAAGTTCGTCATAGCTGATCGGCCAGGCGGGCGAGATGCCGCCGGGATGCCGGACGTCGCCGAAGTCGCCAGGAGTCAGACGGAAGAGCGCAGCCCCGTAGACCTTCGAGTTGCCCCCCACGAAATAGTGCAGCTCGGGCCGAAATGGCTTGTCGTGTGCGTCGTAGAAGGTCTCATCGGCGACGTAGCGGTTCTCGGCGAAGACCTCTTTCGAGTCCCAGTTCGCGCGCTCCCGCGGCAGAAAGTCGCCGCGCTCGATCAGCAGAATGCGTTTGCCCGTCTCGGCCAGCTTCGCGGCGGTGGTGCCGCCTCCCGGTCCGCTGCCGATCACGATGACGTCATAGTGCTCGGAGGGGGCAGGGGTCTGGGTCACTCGTCTCACTTTGCGCCGATAGTTGCACAGATGCAAGTAACCACAGCCGCCCTTCAGCCTGCGGTGGAAGTGTCGACATCATGCTGCTCGAAGGAAAGACCGTCATCGTGACCGGAGGCAACAGCGGGATCGGTGAAGCGATCGTATTCGCCGCCGCCGCAGAGGGCGCCAACGTGGTCGTCGACTACGTCGCCAACCCAGACGACACCGCCAATGTCATCGCGAAGATCACGGCCGACGGCGGCCACGCTGCCGGCATCGACGCCGACGTCAGCAAGCTCGACGATCTGCAGAAGATGGTGGATTTCGCGGTGAGCACCTTCGGCGCGCTCGACGTCATCGTCAACAACGCCGGGGTCGAGACCCGCACCTCGGTGCTCGACACCACCGAGGAGCAATACCAGCGCGTCATGGATATCAACCTGAAGAGCGCGTTCTTCGGCACCCAGTTTGCGGCCAAGCAGTTCATGAAGCAGGGAACCCCGGGGCTGATCATCAACATCTCGTCGGTGCACGAAGACTGGCCGATGCCGGGCAACACTGCCTATTGCGTGTCGAAGGGGGGCACCAGGATGCTCACCCGCACGGCGGGCGTCGAACTCGGCCCGCACGGCATCCGGGTCATCAACGTCGCGCCCGGCGCCGTCGCCACCCCCATCAACACGGCCACCATGAACGATCCCGCCGAGTTGAAGAAACTGGATGCCGCCATCCCGGTCGGTCGCATGGCGCAGCCGTCAGACATCGCCCATACTGTCGTGTTCCTCGCCTCAGACAAGGCAAGCTATCTGACTGCCACCACGGTCGTGGTCGACGGCGGGATCATGCAGGGCAGCGTCGGGCTCTGATCACGCTCTGAGGCGACCAGCGCTGATTCAGCGGCGGCGCAGCAGCACGACCCCGTCGTCGAGCGTGGCGTGCTGGCCGTCGGGGCCCGTCGCCTCGCGGACACGCACCTCGGCGATCTCAACCTCCCAGCGGACGGTGGGCAGGTCGAGCGCGGCGAGCTCATCTGCGGGCTGCGGCATGGGTTCCGGATGATGCTGGGCGAAGTTCGACCACGGCGGCGGTGCCGCGTGCGACACGATCAGCAGGTGGCCATCCTGGGCGACCTGGTCGGCGGCACGCCGGAGGATCTGCTCCCGCGAGAGAGCAACCGGCGAATGCAGGAAGCAGGCGGTGACGAGGTCGAAGGGTCCGGCATCCGCGCGACGCTCTAAGTCGCTGACGATGAATCGGATGCGCTCAGGGCCGAGTCCGAGTGCGTCGGCTGCCGCGCGACCGCGGGCGATCGCCGATGGTGAGATGTCGACGCCGGTCACGTCCCAGCCGTGCTGCGCGAGCCAGACCGCGTCGCCGCCCTCACCGCAGCCCAGGTCGAGCGCACGGCCCGGAGTCAGTGTGGATGACACATCCACCAGCGCCTGATTGGCCCGACCCGACCACACCTGGTCGCTGCTGGCGTAGCGCTGTTCCCAGAAGTCGGCTGGCTCGTCCATGGTTCTAGTGTGGCGCGAAACTGCGGCACGACAGGTTCGATTGCTCGATCCCGAGGCGGCAGCGGCGGCAGCGGCAGCGGCAGCGGCAGCGGCAGCGGCAAACCGTTTCGTCATTTAAGTTTGCACTTAATTGAGCGCGAACTTAAATGGGCTGGGGGAACTCCTCCGGTGCAGCTCGGGATGCGTCAACCCGCTGTGCGGGTGCACGGCCGAGCCATCCCGGATCTGGCGCCCAGGTCAGAGTGAGAGCACAGTAGCCGGAGGGGGATCAGCCCCGGCTCAGGACACAGGAGGTCGCCCGGTGGTTGCAGAGCATCTGCCCCTGACGTCAGACCAGCGACGGCAGGTCGCGCAGTTCGACAACCCGGCGCACGAAGCGCGGCGCCTGCTGGCCGAAGCGTTCGGTACCTTCCTGCTCGTGCTGGTGGCAGCGGGTGCCGATGTCGTCAACGAACTCACCCACGGAGGCATCGGCCGAGTGGCGGCGGTGACGACTCCCGGGCTCATGGTGATGGCGATCATCATGTTCATGGGCGCCAACTCCGGCGCACATCTCAACCCGGTAGTCACGATCGCCTTCGCCGTGCGACGCGACTTCAGCTGGCGACGCGTGCCCGGGTACGTTCTGGTGCAACTCATCGGCGCGACGCTCGCCGCCCTCACCCTGCGTCTGATCTTCGGATCGGGCACCACCCTCGGCGTGACCGTGCCGGGTCGCAACTTCACTGAGCTGCAGAGTTTCGCCATAGAAGCCCTGCTCACGCTCGGTCTGGTCAGCGTGATTCTCGGTGCCGCGTCGGGGGCGCAGAACATCGGTGCCCTCTCGGCAGTGGCGACCGGCGGATACATCGCCCTGGCTGGCCTGTGGGCGAGCCCAGTCACCGGGGCATCAATGAATCCTGCGCGCTCGTTCGGTCCGGCGCTGATCAGCGGCAACTTTTCCGAGTTCTGGCTCTACCTGGCTGGCCCGCTGGCCGGCGCTCTGCTGGCCTGCGGGCTCGCGTTTCTGTTGCGCGGTCCCGGGGGAGGTCGCGCCGCATCCCTCGCCGCTCAAGGCAACGGATAGGCGGCAACGAACAGGTAGAAAAAGAGTGCCCCTGGAGGGATTCGAACCCCCAACCCTTTCCTTAGGACGGAACTGCTCTTCCATTGAGCTACAGAG
>JBDUBG010000360.1:0-2041 GCA_040004215.1 Pseudolysinimonas sp.
AAGTTGAGCTTCAAGTTCAACTTGAGGGTGAGGACACCATGGTCGACGTGAACCGCAGCGAGGAGTCTCGTTACGATCTCGGACTGCTCTTCACCGATGGTCTTCCTGACCTCGATGATGGCTCCGGCTACCGGGGCGCGATTGCGGCCCGTGCCGCGGGCATCAGCTACCGGCAGCTCGACTACTGGGCACGGACTCAGCTCGTCGAGCCGACCGTGCGCGGCGCGGCGGGTTCGGGCTCGCAGCGTCTCTACGGATTCCGGGACATCCTCGTTCTCAAGCTTGTCAAGCGACTTCTCGACACCGGTATCTCGCTGCAGCAGATCCGAGTTGCCGTCGAGCAACTCCGTGAATCTGGGGTCTACGACCTCGCCCAGACCACCCTGATGAGCGACGGTGCCAGCGTCTACCTGTGCACATCAGATGACGAGGTCATCGACCTCGTGAGCCGCGGCCAGGGTGTGTTCGGCATCGCCGTCGGCAAGGTGTTGCGCGAGGTGGAGTCCAGCCTGATCGAGCTCGATTCGACGCCCGGCGAAGACCCGTCAGACGAACTCGCCGCACGCCGCGCAACCCGCGCGAGCTAGCGGAACGAACTCAGCGGGGTACGACCTAAGCGGTGTACGGCGCGCCCGTCGGATCTGCTGTCAACTGCGCCGTCCGCATGACGCGGTCGAGCAACTGGTCGAAGTTACGCGCCATCTCTTGCGCGCTCTCGCCGGGCCAGATGTGCAGCGGTTTCGCGGCACCCTGTGCTTGCTGCAGTGAGGTGCGCTCCGGCAGCTGCGGTGCGAGCACCAGCGGACCGAACATGTCACGCAGTTCTTTGATGCGGAACTGGTGCTCGAGCGACTGCACACGGGCCCGGTTAACGATGATGCCGAGTGGCTGCAGCCGGGGTGAGAGGCCACGGCGGATCTCTTCGATCGCACGCAGGGCGCGGTCAGCTGCGGCGACAGAGAAGAGCCCAGGTTCGGTGACCACGGCGACCCGGTCGCTGGCAGCCCAGGCGGTGCGGGTCAGCGCATTGAGCGAAGGGGCACAGTCGATGAGAACGAGCTCGTAGTCCTTCTCGACATGAGCGAGGGCTTCCTCGAGCTTCCAAATGTCTCGGATGCTCGGGTGCGGCCCATCGAAGTTAATGGCGGACGGCGATCCGATCAGCACGTCGACGGTGCCGGGACGGCCCCGGGTCCAGCCAGACGGCGCGATCGCGGCTCGCACAATCTTGTCTTTCGGTGACGCCAGCACGTCGGCGACGTTGAGGTGCCCTGCAACCGTGATGTCCATGCCGGTGGAGACATCGGACTGCGGGTCGAGGTCGACCACGAGAGTGGGGACGCCCTTGGCGAAGGCGGCGGATGCGAGCCCAAGCGTCACGGTGGTCTTTCCCACGCCCCCTTTGAGGGAGCTGACGCTGAGCACATGCACGAATACGGAGCCTACCTTCACTAATCTGAAAGAACCCACTTCTTGATGCCCGCGCGCCACCGCCGCCTCGCTGGCCTCCCGTCCGGTCGCCCTAGGCTGGATTGACGCACCGAGAGGACCGAATGTTTACGAAGATCCTGGTGGCCAACCGTGGCGAGATCGCCATTCGCGCCTTCCGTGCGGCGGTGGAGCTCGGGGCTAAGACGGTCGCCGTTTACCCCTACGAGGATCGCAACTCGTTGCATCGGCTGAAGGCCGACGAGGCGTACCTGATCGGCGAGGAGGGGCATCCCGTCCGGGCGTACCTCGATGTGAAAGAAATCATCCGAGTCGCGAAAGACAGCGGCGCGGACGCCATCTATCCCGGCTACGGCTTCTTGTCAGAGAACCCAGACCTTGCCCAGGCTGCTGCTGAGGCTGGCATCACCTTCATCGGTCCCGGCAGCCACGTGCTCGAGATGGCGGGCAACAAAGTTACGGCCAAGGAGCACGCGATCGCGGCGGGAGTGCCGGTGTTGGCATCCACTCCCGCCTCGAAAGACATCGAGGAACTGCTGGCCGGCGCCGAGAAGATCGGCTTCCCGATCTTTGCCAAGGCGGTCGCCGGCGG
>JBDUBG010000095.1:0-2036 GCA_040004215.1 Pseudolysinimonas sp.
CGAGGTGCTCGCCACCCTCGCCACCCACAAGCTCGGCTCGCCGGTGCACCCGAACGACCACGTCAACGCCTCGCAGTCGAGCAACGACGTGTTTCCGACCTCGGTGCACGTTGCGGTTACCGGAGCCCTCATCAACGATCTGATCCCCTCGCTCGACCACTTGGCGATCTCTCTCGAGAAGAAGGCCAAGGAGTGGGCGGGTGCGGTCAAGTCCGGTCGCACCCACCTAATGGATGCGACTCCCGTCACCCTGGGCCAGGAGTTCGGCGGCTACGCCCGGCAGATCCGGCTCGCGATCGAACGGGTCGAGTCCGCGCTTCCCCGAGTTGCCGAGGTTCCGCTCGGCGGTACAGCGGTTGGCACCGGGATCAACACACCGCTCGGGTTCCCGCAGAAGGTGATCGCGATCCTCGCCGAGTCGAGCAAGCTTCCGATCACCGAGGCGCTCGACCACTTCGAGGCGCAGGGTGCCCGTGACGGACTGGTCGAGGCATCCGGAGCACTTCGTGTGCTCGCGGTCTCGCTGATCAAGATTTGCAACGACCTGCGCTGGATGGGGTCCGGCCCGAACACGGGGCTTAACGAGATCCACATTCCCGACCTGCAGCCCGGCTCGTCGATCATGCCCGGAAAGGTCAATCCGGTGGTGCCCGAGGCGGTCATCATGGTCGCCGCCCGGGTGATGGGCAACGACTCGACGATCGCCTGGGCCGGCGCCAGCGGCAACTTCGAACTCAACGTCGCGATCCCGGTGATGGGCACCGCGCTGTTGGAGTCGATTCGGTTGCTGTCCAACTCGACCAGGCTGCTCGCCGACACCACCATCGACGGTCTGCATGCCAACATCGAGCGCGCCCGCGCGATGGCAGAGTCGTCGCCGTCGATCGTCACCCCGCTGAACAAGATCATCGGCTACGAGAACGCAGCGAAAATCGCCAAGCACGCCGTGGCAGAGGGCATGACAATCCGCGAGTCGGTCATCGATCTCGGCTTCGTCGAGCGCGGCGAGGTCACCCTCGAGCAACTGGATACGGCGCTCGACGTGCTCAGCATGACGCACCCCGGCTGACGCACCGTCGTCACCGGCCATGATGCACCGCGACCAGTTGCCGGTTGACGAAGAACTCGTCGCTCGACTGCTGCGGGCCCAGCACCCGGAGCTTGCGCAGCTACCCGTGACGAGGCTTGATTCCTCTGGCACCGTGAACGCGATGTTCCGACTGGGCGACGAACTCGTGGTCCGGATGCCATACGTCGCCCCGGCCGACGGCCCCGCGGAAGCCGATCTGCTCACCCGTCTCTGGCCGAAACTCTCGACCCCGATCCCGCGGGTTGTCGCCACCGGATCGCCCGACGACGAATACCCGTCGCACTGGCTGGTTCTCGGCTGGCTCCCGGGTCGGCCGCCGACTCCGGGCAGCGGCAGCAGAGAACTGGCGGCTGAGCTGCTCACCTTTCTCGAAGAACTGCGCGCGGTCGACCTCCCCGGCGCGCCGCCTACGTACCGCAGCGCGCTCACGCCGCTGAATGAGCAGGTGCTGGAGTGCCTTGAGCAGTCGCGCGCTCTGCTCGACCCGGTGGAGTTCTCTGCCCTCGAGCTGTGCTGGCGCGACGCGCTCGCCGCCACAGCGTGGGATGGACCCACGGTCTGGACCCACGGAGACCTGTTGCCCGCCAACGTCCTCGTGAATGACGCGGGGCACCTCACCGCCGTGCTGGACTTCGGCGCCGCCGGACCGCGCGACCCGGCCTGCGATCTGATGGGTGTCTGGTCGCTGCTGACTCCCCAGGCTCAGCAGTTCGCGCACGAACGGCACGGCCTGGGCGAAGACGCGTGGCGGCGGGCGCGGGGGTGGGCGCTGTCGCAGGCGATCATCGCCCTGCCCTACTACGTCGACACCAATCCCGGAATGGTCGCTGTCGCGCGCCAGGCGCTCTCGCAACTCAGCCGGACGTACCCGCGCTGAACACTCGGACGAGTGCCAGCACTGCCTGCACCGCCAGCGCGGCGAAGTACCCAGCGAGCAGAAATGGCC
>JBDUBG010000213.1:0-6756 GCA_040004215.1 Pseudolysinimonas sp.
GTGCCGTCTTTGCCGATCAAGAACTCGCAGGTGCCGGCGCCGAGGTAGCCGACCTCTTTCAAGATGGCTTTGGATGAGCGGTACAGCAGCTCGGTTTGCTCCTCGCTGAGGAAGGGGGCGGGAGCCTCCTCGACCAGCTTCTGGTGGCGGCGTTGCAGTGAGCAGTCACGGGTCGAGATCACGACAACGTGGCCAGCCGCATCGGCCAGGCACTGGGTTTCGACGTGACGCGGCTCATCGAGGTACTTCTCGACGAAGCACTCGCCCCGGCCGAACGCGGCGATCGCCTCGCGGGTCGCCGACTCGAACAACTCGGGGATCTCGTCACGGGTACGCGCGACCTTGAGGCCACGGCCGCCGCCGCCGAATGCCGCCTTGATGGCGACGGGCAGGCCGACCTCATCGACGAAGGCGAGGATCTCGTCCGCGCTCTCGACCGGCTCAAGCGTGCCCGGCGCGAGCGGAGCGCCCACCTTCTCTGCCACGTGGCGGGCGCTGACCTTGTCACCGAGGCGCTCGATCGCGTCTGGCGACGGGCCGATCCAGATCAGGCCGGCGTCGATGACGGCGCGGGCGAAGTCGGCGTTCTCGGCGAGAAAACCATAGCCAGGGTGCACGGCGTCTGCTCCGGAGCGCCGAGCTACCGAGAGCAACTTGTCGATGACCAAATAGGTGTCGGCGCTGGTGGTGCCTTCGAGTGCGTATGCCTCGTCTGCGAGCTTGACGTGGCGTGCGTCGCGGTCTTGGTCGGCGTAGACGGCGACCGAGGCAATCCCGGAGTCTCGCGCGGCGCGGATCACCCTGACGGCGATCTCTCCTCGATTCGCGATCAGAACCTTCGTGATGCGACGGGGGTGCGCGCTAGCCATAGTTCCTCAGCCTATGGGGTGGTTGCGGCCCGGACTTTGTCTGAGGACCACAGAAGACCGCGCGTTCAGTTGTTCCAGAGGTCAGTCCACTCGACGCCCAGTTGGCGCACCAGGTGGCGCAGAAGGGGAACGCTGAGCCCCACGACAGCGTGCGGGTCGCCCTCGATCCGCTCGATGAATCCCGCGCCTTTCGAGTCGATGGTGAACGCTCCTGCCACTTCAAGCGGTTCGCCCGTGGTCACGTATGCGTCGATTTCGGCATCCGTGATGTCGTCGGCGAAGTGCACCCGCGCCTCGGCGACGCCGCCGATGGCCCGACCGATCACGCCTCCCCTGGCATCGATCAGCCAGTGTCCTGAGTGCAACAGCCCCGAGCCGCCGCGCTGCGCGTACCAGCGCTCGCGGGCGACTTCCGGCAGGTGCGGCTTTCCATAGACCGTCCCGAGGAACTCGAAGGCAGAGTCGCCGCCGAGCACCAACCCGTCGAGCGGCGCGCCGTCGCCTACGCTCGGATCGCTGAGCAGCGGCTCGAGCACGGCCTCAGCCTTGAGCCGGGCGAGAAGCAGCACCATCTCGGCAGCGGTTTGCTGGCCGGCCGCGGAGGTCGCTGCCTCTTCGTCGACCTTTGACGGCACGGTGATCGGGTCGATTCCTACCGCGCGCAGAGTCGAGAGCCGGGCCGGTGAGGTCGAGGCCAGGTAGAGGCGAACGGGGCGACGGTCGGTGCTGACGTCTGCGGTGCTCAGCGGGCGCTCCTATGCTCGAAGGGTGGGTGACATGGCGGGCCGTGAGGTCGAACTTGAGGCTACCAAAATCGCGCATGGCGGCATCTCGGTGGCGCGGCTTGAAGGCCGTGTGGTGTTTGTGAGCGACGCGATCCCCGGCGAACACGTTGTGGCGCGGATTACTAACGACACGAAGCCGAGTTTCTGGCGCGCTGAGACGGTGCGCGTGCTCGAGCCCAGTGAGCATCGGCAACCGCATGTTTGGGCCGAAGCTTCAATCGAGCGCGACCCAGACGATCGCGCGGGCGGGGCCGAGTTTGGCCACATCGCGCTCGCTCACCAGCGCGCGCTGAAGGCTCAGGTGCTCGCCGAGGGGCTGCTACGCATGGCGGGGCTTGAGCGAGACGTCGAGGTCGAAGGATTGCCAGGCTCACCAGACGGAACCGCGTGGCGCACGCGCGTCCGGCTGCATGTGGCGCAGGACGGGACCGTCGGACCCTACGCCGCGCGCTCGCATCGCGTGATTCCGGTCACCAGTCTGCCGTTGGCCACTGAGGCGGTGCGCGAGATTGCCCCGTTGCGCGAAAAGCTCACCGGAGCCGAGACAGTGGATGTGCTCGCACCCAGTTCGGGCGGGGCTCGCCTCGTGGTCGGCACCCAGAGCCCGAGCGTTGTGCTCGAGCGGGTCGGAGACCGCGAGTTTCGTGTCGATGACAGCGGGTTCTGGCAGGTGCACGAGGGCGCGGCCGTCGCACTGACGCAGGCAGTGCAGGATGCTATCGATCCGGCCCTGTTCGATCCGAGAGCGGCAAACCTCGACCTCTACGGCGGGGTGGGTTTGCTGGCGGCTGCTGTCGGCGACCGCTTCGGCCGAACCGTGCGGATCACGACGGTCGAGTCCGATGCTCGCGCCACCGAACACGCGGCAGAGAACCTCGCCGACTGGTTAGGGGCATCGGCGGTGACCGCGCGCGTCGAGCAGTGGGTGCGCTCTCTGGCGGACGCACCGGCGGGGGAGCGTTCGCGTCTCGCGGCTGGAACGGTAGTTCTTGATCCGCCGCGCGCTGGCGCCGGACGTGCGGTGCTCGAGGCGCTCGCGGCGGTGCGCCCCGCGCAGCTGGTCTATGTCGCGTGCGACCCGATCGCTTTCTCGCGTGACGTGGCCACTCTGGCGGGCATGGGCTACCGCCTGGACAGCCTGCGCGCGCTCGATCTCTTTCCTCACACACATCATGTTGAGGCGGTCGGCAGCCTCGTTCGCGACTGAGAAACGCCCAATTTCGTGGTGAGGCCAACCGGGTCCCCGGGGAGTTCACGAGATACGATGGCCATGGGCGTTTGGTCGCCCGGCTCTGGGGGGAGACAGGATGAAAGTGGCAGAGACAATTGAACGTCCGCCGGCATCCGGCGCTGAGGCCGTGCACGTCCGGGTCGCCGTGGTTGATGACCACGAGTCTGTCCGACTGGGACTCAAGGCCGCCTTTATCGAAGATGGCTACGACTTTGTGATCGCCGCGTCAAACGTCGACGAACTGATCGAGGGGCTCGCCGGCCGTGAGGTCGACGTCACCGTTCTCGACCTGTCGCTCGGCGACGGGTCGACGGTCACCGACAATGTCAAGCGCGTGCAAGCCGCAGGCTCCGCTGTGCTGGTGCACAGCATTGCCGACCGTGTCGCGCTGGTGCGCGAGGCCTTGGCTGCGGGCGCCGCTGGCGTGATCCCTAAGTCTTCGGCGACCAAGACCGTGCTGGCCGCCGCCGCCACAGTGGCACGCGGCGAGGTTCTGAACAATCTCGAGTGGGCCAGCGCGATTGATGCCGATCGCGATTTCGCGAAGGCTCAGCTCGGCCGACGCGAACGTGAGATTTTGCACCTGTATGCCTCGGGCCTTCCGCTCAAACTCGCCGCGGAGCAACTGGGCATCGGCTACTCCACCGCGCGCGAATACCTCGACCGCATCCGAGTGAAGTACGTCGAGGTGGGTCGCCCGGCACCGACGAAGGTCGATCTGCTGCGCCGCGCGGTCGAGGACGGGATCCTGCCGGGCCTCGACCCCGACGGTGATGGACGCTAGCCCGGTCGTCATCTCCGGCCCTCCGGGGATCGCGTTCCCCATCCGGAATGCGCTCAGCCTGGCTCGGGTCGAATCTGCCATCGCGCGCTCGGGTGCCGGCATCGGCATCGTGTTCTTCTTGCAGGCGCTCCCGGCGCTCCTCAGCGAGGGGGGCACATTACCGATCTGGTCAGTTGGCGCAACTGTCGCGATTGTGGCCGCGCTGCTTTTCACGGTCGTCGCAGCACTCATGCGTCGGCTCGTCCGCGTGGCCAATGTGACCTTCGCCGTCGTTTTTCTGGTGGTCCTGGTGAGTTGGCCGTTCGCTGTGTTGCGCCCGTCCTCAGAAAGCCCCTGGCTGTATTACCTGATCACGATCGCGACGGCGATGGCGGCGATTGGGCTGAGCGTGCGCTGGGCGGCCGGCTACTTGATCTTGATTCCCCTGGTGTATGCGATCATCCGGTTGACGCC
Source organism: Pseudolysinimonas sp. (assembly GCA_040004215.1). Classification (GTDB taxonomy): domain Bacteria; phylum Actinomycetota; class Actinomycetes; order Actinomycetales; family Microbacteriaceae; genus Lysinimonas. The sequence continues at coordinate 4,123 of JBDUBG010000213.1, forward strand.
GGATGGCGGCGGTCTGTCGCTTCTGAAGGTGAGCCTGGACTCGATCTATGCCTTCATCCTCGGCGGCGCCATCCTGATTATCACCACCATGCTCCGCGCTGCGGCCACTGACGTTGACACAGCTCAGTCGACAGCGCTCGAGGGCTACTCTCACGCGGTGCGAGCGCATGCCATGGAAGCCGAGCGAGTGCGGGTCGATGCGATCGTGCACGACAGCGTGCTCACCACGCTGCTCTACGCAGCCCGTGCCGACACCCCAGAGGCCCAGCGACTGGCAGCGAACATGGCAAGCAACGCAATCGGGCACCTGAGGGACGCCGCACTGGTGTCGCCCGACGACGGGTCAACCGTGCGGGTGAGTGCGCTCGCCCAGCGCGCGCGGGAGGCGATCGACGAACTGGAGGGTGGGTTCGAGATCACCGCGAGCCGCCTGGGAACGCGGTCTGTCCCCACTGGGGTCGCGCAGGCCTTGCAATCAGCCACCCTCCAGGCTGCTGTCAACAGCGTCAATCACGCGGGCGATGGCGTGAAGAGAACGGTGCGCATCACGGCGACGCCCGGCGGCGTGCAGTTCACGGTTGCCGACGACGGGCGCGGTTTCGATCCGGCGCTGGTACCCAGCGAGCGTCTTGGCGTGCGCGTTTCGATCATCGAACTCGTGGCGAACGTCGGGGGCGAGGCCTTGGTCGAATCCGCGCCGGGTGCCGGCACCACCGTCGTGATCCGCTGGCCGTCGGATGCGGCGCGGGCCGCCCACGAAGCCGCGTCGACTCAGCGAAGTGAGATGGTGTCGTGAGAGTCGGCGTGCCGCGCTGGGTCATTGTCGGGCTTGCCGCCCTGTTCTCGGCGTACGTCGTCGTGTTGGGGGTTTACACGATCGATATTCCGCGCACGCCCTACCCGGCGATCGCGGGCATGGTGCTCTTCGCCATCGTGATCGCGGTGGCGCTCTGGCCAGTCGGCCGGCCACAGATGCCCATTTGGATGGCTGCATTCGCCATCGCGAGCGAGGTCGCTATCACGCTGATGGTGAGCGCGGAGATTGACCTTCACAGACCGGGCGGCCCCAGCTATGCCACCTGGTACATCGCCGGCGTCGGGATCATCTCGACGATTGTCTGTACGCGCGGCCGTCCGATCTGGGCCTGGGTCGGGATCGTGTTTCTGGTGATCCAAACGGTGTTGTGGGCCGGCCCTATGGGTCTCTTGGGTCTCGGCGTGATCGGGAGCGCGAGTTGGGTCACCGTCGCCGCTGTCATCAGGAGCGCGCTCACCAGGGCTGCTCGCGATGCGCGCCGCTTCACACTCGCCGAGCGGGAGGCCACCACCTGGCATGCCGCACAGGAGGCTCATGTCATGGAGCGCCAGTTCCGGCTGGGGCAGACCAGCGAGATGGCCGCACGGATGCTCGGGACGATCCAGCTGCGAAAAGGCGACCTGTCGCCCATTGAACGCGAGGAGTCATTGAACATCGAGGGCGCCATCCGCGATGAGATCCGCGGCCGCAAGCTCCTCAACGATGCGGTGCGCGATGAGGTAATGGATGCCCGCCGCCGCGGGACCACCATCACCCTCTTGGACGAGGGCGGCATTGACGATCTCGACGACGCCGACCTCGACCGAGTGCTGGGAGAGCTGGCGAACGCGATTCGCGGTACGACGGCCGACCGCGTGATCGCACGCACTGTTCCTGAGGGATCAGATGTAGCCGTCACGGTGGTGGGTCTCAATCGTCCGGACGAGCATGCCCGCGCTCTCGGGATCGATTCGGGAGACGACGAAGAGGATGTCGCGCTCTGGCTGGAGATCCCTCGGGCGATTCACGAACCGAGTCGGTAGAGGCAGCCGCCGCGGCTCAGCGCGAGAAGGCGCCGTCTGTGGCGAACAGATAGTTGCGCACCTCTGGCACGATGGCGGCCGCAGCAATCCAGGACCCGTCGGCCCAGGTGTACATCCGGTAGTCCGGCCAGCGCTCGTGGATTTCGGCGACGAAGTTGTCTGCCGTGCGCCCGTATCGAGCCAGATGACGGTCTTCGATTTCGAGAAGCAGGCTGGGGCGATCCCGGGTGATGGTGGCGATGGCGCCGTCGATCACCGAGGGCTCGAATCCCTCGACGTCGACCTTGATAAACGACACTCGGCGGATGTCGTGCTGCTGACACCACGCATCGATCGTGCTCATCGGTGCGTGGCTGCGGTGTCGACGACCGGTCTCGGCGTCTGCTCCCTCTTCGACGTGCCCGTGCCCGAAGATCGGGAACCCGTTGTGAAACGGCACCACGATGGTCGAGCTGCCCTCGCGCGGCCCGATCGAGACGCGGCTGACCTGGCCACGATGGGGTCCGGTCACTGCGCGCAGCAACCGCACGGTGAAGATTCCGCGTCGCTGCGGTTCGAACGACGACACTCTCCCGGTGCGACCGACCAGGCTGGCAAGCGGCACGGTGTACATGCCGAGGGCCGCGCCCACGTCGATGACCTCGTCGCCGGGCCGCACGAAGGCTCCGAGCCCGAGCAGTTCAGGCTCGGCCCAGTGCAGCCGAGTTGCGAATCGGTACAGGCCGTGGGCGGCGCGCACCCGCAGGTTGCTCCCGCGGCGAAGAGCACTGAGCTCGACAGGCGGTGTCGGAGTCG
>JBDUBG010000204.1:0-6756 GCA_040004215.1 Pseudolysinimonas sp.
CTTGTTTATCGGCTCATTCATCCTGGGGGCTGACACCTTGCGAGACATCTCGTTGGCGTTGCTCACCGGAACATTGATCGGTACATACTCGACGCCGTTCGTGGCCTCGCCGCTATACGCGACGTTCCGGCAGGGCGAAGCCGCAATCCGGAAACGCGACAAGCGCGTACAGCAACTGCGTTCCAAGAGCGTCGCTGCCTAGTTTTCGCCTCAAGCGGATCGACAGACAGCCCGTGACACCCGCCCGTAGAATCGCATTCGAGGCGGAGGTGACGCGATGAGTGAGACGCAGCAGTCGACCTCGTCGCTGCGCGCGATCCTGCCTCGCCTGTTCTCGCGGTCACAGCCTGCAGGGGCCGTTGACCGCCTGCTCAAGACGGTGCGGACGCATCATCCCAAAGCCGATGTCGCCCTGATCGAGCGGGCATACGCGGCTGCGAAGAAGGCCCACTCCGGTCAGTTGCGTAAGAGCGGCGAGCCATACATCACCCACCCCGTGGCGGTGGCGCAGATCCTCGCTGAACTCGGGATCGGTGCGAAGACCCTCGCGGCGGCGCTCCTCCATGACACAGTCGAAGACACCGACTACACCCTCGACATGGTGCGCGCCGACTTTGGCGACGAGATTGCCATGCTGGTGGATGGCGTCACCAAGCTCGACAAGCTGAAGTACGGCGACAGCGCCCAGGCCGAGACCGTGCGCAAGATGGTCGTCGCGATGTCGAAAGACATTCGGGTGCTGGTCATCAAGCTCGCTGATCGGCTGCACAACGCCCGCACCTGGGGCTTCATGCCGGTGGAGTCCGCAGAGCGCAAAGCCCGCGAGACCCTCGAGATCTATGCCCCGCTGGCTCACCGGCTCGGCATCCAGACCATCAAGTGGGAGCTCGAAGACCTGAGCTTCGCTGTGCTGTACCCGAAGCTCTACGTCGAAATCGAGAGCTTGGTGCGCGACCGCACGCCGCAGCGCGAAGAGTTTGTGCAGCAGGTCATCGAAGCCATCAAGGACGACCTGCACTCGGACAAGGTCAAGGGTCAGGTAGTCGGGCGCCCGAAGCAGTACTACTCGATCTACCAGAAGATGGTGCAACGCGGGCGCGAATTTGACGAGATCTACGACCTGGTGGGCATTCGGGTACTGGTCAACAACATCCGCGACTGCTACGCCGTTCTCGGGTCGATCCATGCCCGCTGGAGCCCCATTCCAGGCCGGTTCAAGGACTACATCGCCACGCCGAAGTTCAACCTGTACCAGTCGCTGCACACCACCGTGATCGGACCCAACGGGCGCGCGGTCGAGATTCAGATCCGCACACAAGAGATGCATCAACGCGCCGAGTTCGGCGTTGCTGCGCACTGGAAGTACAAAGAGCGGGTCGCCTCCGGGCGCTCGACCGATGCCATGTCCTCGACCTCAGACAACGAGATGGCATGGCTGGCTCACATCAGCGATTGGCAGTCAGAGAGCGCTGACCCTGCGGAGTTCCTCGACAACCTTCGCTTCGAAATCGGGGCGAAGGAGGTCTACGTCTTCACCCCGCAGGGCAAAGTCATTGGTTTGCCAGCGGGCGGTACCCCTGTGGACTTTGCCTACGCAGTGCACACCGAGGTGGGGCACCGCACCATGGGCGCCAAAGTCAACGGCCGCCTCATACCCCTCGAGAGTGCGCTCAACTCGGGTGACGTCGTCGAGGTCTTCACCTCGAAGAATCCGGATGCTGCGCCGAGCCAAGACTGGCTGAACTTCGTCAAGAGTCCGCGGGCTCGCAACAAGATTCGTGGCTGGTTCACCAAAGAGCGCCGCGAAGAGGCGGTCGAGCAGGGCAAGGACGCCATCGCTCGTGCCATGCGCAAGCAGAACCTGCCTCTGCAGAAGCTGATGAACCAGGACGTGCTCAACAACGTCGCCGCCCAGATGCGCTATGAGGGCGTTGAGTCGCTGTACGCGGCAGTCGGTGAGGGGCACGTTTCGACACAGTCGGTCATCGAGAAGGTCTTGGCCCTGGTGCAGACCGACGCCGACGCCGACGAGGCCGAGTTGCCGTTCACTCCCAAGGGACGGGCGCGCCAGTTGCGCCCGAGCGACTCGGGCGTGCTCGTGCGTGGGGCGCCCGACATCCTGGTCAAGCTGGCCAAGTGTTGCACCCCGGTGCCCGGCGACGAGATCGTCGGTTTCGTGACGCGGGGCACGGGCGTCTCGGTGCACCGCACAGACTGCAACAACGTGAAGTCATTGTTGAACGAGCCCGACCGGATCATCGAGGTGGATTGGGCTCCGACGTCGTCGAGTCTGTTCCTGGTGCAGATCCAGATCGAGGCGCTCGACCGCTCGGGCCTTCTGTCGGATGTAACCCGGGTGCTGAGCGAGAACCACGTGAACATCCTGTCGGCAACCGTGTCGACCTCGAGCGACCGGCTGGCGCTCAGTCGCTTCGTGTTCGAGATGGGCGACACCGTGCACCTGGACCGTCTGCTCAACGCGGTGCGGCGGATCGACGGGGTGTACGACGTGTATCGGGTGAACGCGGGCTAGAGCAGCTGCGCCAGCCGTGCAACAGCACGTCGCTTCTCTGGCAGGTTGCGACGCCGGTCCATCAAATCGTGACACTCGGCGAGGCCGAAGCCACCCTGGCGCGAGAGTTCGACGATCGAAGCGGCGTCGCCGTCGGTCAGTTGCTCGCGGAACCGTGCCAGGTCTACCACGGTGCGCACCCGGGATGTCACGGAGGCCCCGCCCAGGTCGACCCGGTCGCCCGGGTCAAGCACCAGCTCGCGCACCCGGACAAGCTGACTGATCCCCAGCCGGGCACGAGCCCCGAGATCGACGCAGAACTCCACCAGCTGGGGGAGTGTCGGAGTAGCGCCCCACACCCAGGCAGCAGTTCCCAGTTCGGCGATCAGACGCTCTGAGCGCTCACCGCGTACCGCGCACGCCCGGTGGGCTGGACTTTCCAGCTCGTCGATGGCGCACCACCCCTCTGCCAACGCGTAGACCTCGCCATCGAGGCGCATTCCACCGAGTTCGGGTGCTGGCAGGTCGCGGGCGGTCAGAACATGGGGCAGCGGCATCCTGTCATGCTGATGGCAGCAGACCACCAACGGTGGCGTCCACCGCAAGCCGGTGGATGCCCGCGGCTGTGGATAACCGCTACGAGCCGAGTGCGTCCAGCCAGATCTTGCGCGCCGCCAGCGCCTCTTCGGCGTCGGTGATCTTGCGAGCATCGCCGGCGGCTTGGGCGGCGGCCAACTCCTTCTCGAGTTTCTCGATCGCAGCGGAAAGCTGAGAGGCGAGTCCATCGGAGCGTGCTTGTTTCTCGGGGTTGGAGCGGTTCCAGTGCTCCTCGTCGAGTTTGCGCACGGCAGTTTCGACCTTGCGCAGGCGATCCTCGACCGACTTCATCGAGTCGCGGGGAATCTTGCCAATGGCATCCCACTTGCGCTGAATCGCGAGCAGCTTCTCTTTCGCTACCGTGCGATCAGTCTCGGTGAGGAGCTTTTCTGCTTCGGGAAGGAGTTCGAGCTTCTGTTCGAGATTGACCGCGAACTCGGCGTTCTCGTGCGCATCGACCTCCGCCTTGGCCGCGTAGAGCAGGTCGCCAGCAGCCTTGAAGCGGGCCCAGAGGGCGTCATCGACCTTTTTGCCTGCGCGACCAGCGTTCTTCCAGTCGTCGAGCAACTTTCGGTAATCAGGAATCGCCGCACTGCCCTTGCTCGCCATGGCCTCGGCCTTCTCGGCGAGATCCTGCTTTCGGGTTCGAGCTTCACGATGAGTACCGTCGAGCTCGGCAAAGAACGCCTTGCGATGGCCTTCGATCGTCGTGCGCGCCGCGCGAAAACGGCGCCACAACTCGTCGCCCTCGGTCTTGGGTAGCCGCGGTCCATCTTGCTGATGGGTCTGCCAGCGCGCGAACAATGCGTCGAGCTGGGTGCTGACCTGTTTCCACTGTGCCTTGGCGGGATCTTGAGCGGCAAGCAGCTCGACCTCTGCGACGAGCTTCTCTCGCTCGGCGACGGCGTCGCCCACGGCGGCCTTCGCCTCGGCGCTCTGCTTATCGGTCAACTCAGTGACACTGCTGCCCAGCTTTTCGAGGCGCTCGGAGAGGGATGCCAGATCACCCACTGCATTCGCACCCGTCACCGCGACCTTCAGATGGGCGATCGCCTTGGCGACGTCGCGGGCCGGAGCCCCGCCGCGCACACGCTGCTCCAACAGGCCGACCTGCCCGGCGAGTTCGACATACTTGCGCTCGAAGTACGCGATCGCTTCGCCCGGAGTGGCGTCGGGATATTGCCCGACGGCGCGATCACCATCGGCCTCGCGGACGTACACGGTGCCGTCGTCATCGGCGCGACCCCACGGGGTCTGCTCGTCTGTCGCCACTTCTGCCAACCTCAATTTCGAGTTCGACGGCCTCTCGCCGAACGGCCACCAGCCTATTGCACGGTTCTGCGCAGCTGAACGGCCGGGCCGGATGGCCGTGACCGTCTGAACCTGACGACCGCCGCTATTGCAGCGTGAAGGAGGTGATGGAGGTTGGGGTGACCGGAGAGCCGTCAGTCGGGCCGTTGGCTCCCGGCGTGATGCCGCCCGCCACGATCTGGCTCTGCAACTGGTCGAGTCCGCTGGTCACGGTGCCGACCACGGTGTAGCCGCCCGCTGTATCGCTGGGCAGCGTGGTGTCCCTGAAGCAGATGAAAAACTGGTGACCGTTGCTATAGCCGTTGTCCGTTCCGCGTGCCATGGCAATCGTGCCAGCCTTATAGACGTTGTCAGCAGGAGCGTTCTCGACCGGTCCGTACGAGAACGCAGGGTCGTCGCCGCCTGACCCGTCGAGAGAGCCGCACTGGATGATTCCGAAACCACTGCTCTCGGCCAGGCGCTGGCAGGTCTTGCCGGTGTAGTAGCGGTTCTGAACGTCGCGGATGATGCCGGACACGGCCTGGGGCGCTGCGGCGCCGTCGAGTGAGACGCCCATCGCAACCGCGTTCAGAGTAAGGGTGCCGGTCCAGGTGCGCGCTGCGGCAAGGCTCGGATCCGGGGCGCCGACATTCTGGCCGGCTGCGGCAGACGCCGAAGGTGATGCGGCTGCCGAGGCCGAGGGCTTGGCGGTCGGACGGCCAGGACCGGACGTGAAATAGAAGATCTGCGTTCCCGCGGCGAGTGCGGCGATCACGACGATGCCAACGATCGCCCACAGGTTGTCGCGGAACAGCCGCTTGGTGGCGTGCTCGTGCACGGTTTGCCTCGCCTGATAGGCCTTCAGCCGCTCGCGTGCTTCGCGCGCCGCGCGCTCCTGGTTCTTTGATGCCAAGGCCGTACTCCCGTTGCAAGCTGTAGATAGACGCACTGCTGGTCGGCACCGCGTTGGACTGTTTGCCGCCAGGAGAACATTAGTCGGAGGAGCCGCATACTCTGTTCAGCATGACCCCCCAGCCCGCGCTCCGCACCGGGTCAACACCGTTGGCCGTGCGCATGCGGCCGAGATCACTTGACGAGGTGGCGGGGCAGGCTCATCTGCTGAAACCCGGGTCGCCGCTGGTGAACTTGGCAAATGACGCGAGCGGCGAATCCGGCTCGGTATCGGTGATCCTGTGGGGGCCTCCCGGCACCGGCAAAACCACGCTGGCACAGGCGATTGCTCACAGCTCAGGTCGTCGCTTTGTCGAGTTATCTGCGGTGTCGGCCGGTGTCAAAGATGTCCGGGAGGTCATGGAGGGCGCGCGCTCGAACAGTGATCTGTATGGGGTTTCGACCGTGCTGTTTCTCGACGAGATTCACCGATTCACGAAGGCGCAGCAAGATGCGCTGCTCCCGGGCGTCGAGAACGGCTGGGTGATCCTGGTCGCCGCGACCACTGAGAACCCCTCGTTCTCGGTCATCGCGCCGCTGCTCTCGCGATCGCTCTTGCTGACGCTCAACACGCTGACAGACGACGATCTGAGCATGCTGATCGATCGGGCGGTGGCCGATCCGCGGGGGCTTCAGGGCGCGGTCACCATTGACGACGATGCACGCGCGATGATCGTGCGGCTTGCGTCGGGTGATGCCCGGCGGGCGCTGACGGCGCTCGAGGCTGCAGCTATCTCGGCGTCGGCGGGCGCCGATGAGCTCGACATCGACGAGGCGACGGCTGAGCTGCCGGTCATCACCGCCGACATCGTCGCGGCGACGGTCGATCGCGCTCTGCTGCGCTATGACCGTCAGGGTGACGAGCACTACGACGTGATTAGTGCTTTCATCAAGTCGATCCGCGGCTCAGACGTCGACGCGGCTCTTCACTACCTAGCGCGCATGATCGAGGCCGGCGAAGACCCGCGGTTCATCGCCCGGCGCGTGATGATCAGCGCGGCGGAAGACATCGGGATGGCCGATCCGCAGGCGCTCCCCATCGCTGTTGCGGCGGCAGAAGGGGTGCAGCTGATCGGCATGCCCGAGGGCCGGATCGTGCTGGCCGAGGCCGTGGTCTACCTCGCAACCGCGCCCAAGTCGAATGCCGCCTATGTGGCACTGGATGCCGCGATCGCCGACGTGCGGGCCGGCAAGATCGGGCGAATCCCGAAACCTCTGCGAGATGCCCACTACCCGGGCGCTGCGCGACTCGGACACGGCACGGGCTACCAGTACTCGCACGATGCCGACTTCGGAGTTGCCACGCAGCAGTACCTGCCAGACGAGCTGGTAGGAACCCGCTATTACGAGCCCACCGGCTTCGGCAACGAGCGGGATGTCGCGGCTCGGCTGGAGAAGATCCGCGC
>JBDUBG010000043.1:0-6734 GCA_040004215.1 Pseudolysinimonas sp.
CCATGATCGTGTCGACGATGAACTGCGCGGCGGGCCGCGGGTCGAGGTGGATCGTGGGCTTGGGCAGCACGGGCCCGTCGAGTCCTGAGTCGCCGTGGATCGACGCGGCGGTCTCGATCTCGCGCACCAGGGGGTGGTCTGCTCCGGCGGCGAACGGCACGCCCACGATGCCCGCGACGCGGGCGACCGAGAGCGCGTTGCGGGTCACTTTTTCGAGGGTCTGGTTGCCCACGACGGTCGTCACTCCGACCAGGTCGATGTCGGGGTTGCCCCAGGCGAGCAGCATCGCGACGGCGTCATCGTGGCCTGGATCGCAGTCGAGGATGATCTTCTTTGGCACGGATTCGATCCTAGCGATTGAACACCTATGAAAACCACATTCATATATGAAATAGTGGGGACATGAACGAAGCCGATGACCTTGCCGCCCGCGGTGCTGATCGCGTCGAGTGGATCCGCTCCCGAATGCCGCTGCTTGCCGCCACCCGTGAGCAGTTCAACCACTCCCGACCGTTCGCTGGGCACCGGATCGGCATGTCGCTGCACCTCGAGCCGAAGACCGCTGCGCTGCTCGAGACGCTGGCAGCTGGGGGAGCCGAGCTGGTCGCGACCGGTAACCACGGGTCCACCCAAGACGACATCGTTGCGTTCCTGCGCTCGCAGGGCATGACGGTGTTCGGCTCCCGTGACGACGACCTCGACCAGCACCACGCCAACGTCGCGGCGGTGCTTGACGCGAGCCCCGACATCCTGCTCGACAATGGCGGCGACCTGGCGGCCGGTGTCGTCGCCCGCGGAACTGCCGCGACGATCGTCGGTGGAACAGAAGAGACCACATCGGGCGGCAACCGCCTTCGCGGAGAGTTGGCAGGGCAGGTGCCGTTCCCAGTGATCGTGATCAACGATTCGCTGCTCAAGGCGATCGGCGAGAACAAGCACGCGGTGGGGCAGTCGGTGGTCGAGAGCTTCATGCGACTGACGAACCTGATGGTGCCGGGGCGACGATTCGTGGTGGCCGGCTACGGATGGTGTGGGCGCGGCGTCGCGCACTATCTTCGGGCGCTCGGCGGCAAGGTCGCGGTCGTCGAGATCGATGAGCTGAAGGCCTTCGAGGCGGCGCTCGATGGATTCCGCGTCGCCGAACTGATGGACCTTGCGGAGTGGGGTGAGGTGTTCATCACCGCGACTGGGCATCCCGACATTCTGACGGCACCGTTCTTCGAGGCGGTCGCCGACGGTGCGGTGCTCGCGAACTGCGGACACTTCCCCTGGGAGATCGACGTGGCAGCGTTGCACGCCATGTCGACCGGTTCCCGCCAGCTTGCCGGGGCCGACGGAGCGATCGAACGCATCGACTTGCCAGCTGGCGGCGATCGCGGTAGTCGCCACGTCATCCTGCTCGCCGACGGTCGCATGATGAACCTGGCTGGCCGCGAACCGAAAGGCAACTCGCTCGAGGCGATGGATCTCGGCTTCTTGCTGCAGACGTTGTCGCTCGAGCGGGTGGCGACCGACACACTCTCGCTGCGGGCCGGCGCGCAACCGGTGCCAGACGACATCGACCGGGCGATCGCGCGACGCATGCTTGCCTCGATGCAGGCGCATCGCTGATGGTCGCCGAATCGCACCCGCCCGACTACTCAGTCCCCGCACTCGATAAAGCCTTCGACGTGCTTGAGCTGCTCGCCGAGAGCGTCCGTCCGTTGTCGCAGACCGAAATCGCCGAGGCAACCAGCCGCACGGTGAGCCAGCTGTTCCGGGTGCTCGCGACGCTGGAGGCGCGCGGCTGGTTGCTGCGCGACCAGGACTCCGGGCTCTACTCCTTCTCGATGGCCGCCTTCGATCTCGCCCACCGTCAGCCGGCGCTGCGCGGGCTGCTCGATGCCAGCCTGCCCGCGATGCGCGGCCTGAGCGAGCAGGTGCGCCAGTCGTGCAACCTGAGCGTGCTCGACGCCGGGGCCGTGCGGGTTGTCGCCCAGGTCGAGAGCCCGGCCGACTTCGGCTACCGAGTGCGGGTGGGAGCTGTCTTTTCTGCCGACGCAACCGCGACTGGTGCGGTGCTAACCACCGACGTGGCGACCCTCCGCCGCGATGACCCCCTGCAGGCGGGCATCACCGATCTAGTCGTCGCCATACGCGACGCACGGGGTGATACCCGCGCCGCACTGACGGTGCCCTACGTTGCGACCAGCTTCAGCGGGGTGGGGGTGGACGCCGTGATGGATGCCGCTGCTGACGCCGCGGAGCTCATCGGGCGCCGTTTGGCGGGAAGTTCTCAGACCCTCCCGCGGTAGATTGTGAGCATGAGCGCCTACGACGACGTCATCCTTCCCGGCAGTCGGATCGGCATCAGCTCCCTTCCCAAGATTTCGCTGCACGACCACCTCGACGGCGGCCTGCGGCCGCAGACCATCATCGAGCTTGCCGAACCACTGGGTCTCGAGCTGCCGGCCGGCACAGCCGCAGAACTGGCTGCCTGGTTCGCCGAAAAGTCCGACTCCGGCTCACTCGTCGAGTACCTGAAAACCTTCGACGTCACGATCGCGGTCATGCAGACTGCGGAAGGCTTGACGCGCGTCGCCCGAGAGTTCGTCGAAGACCTGGCCGCCGACGGCGTGATCTATGGCGAACTCCGCTGGGCTCCAGAACAGCACCTGCAACGCGGGCTCACCCTCGACGAGACGGTCGAGGCCGTGCAGCGGGGTATCGATGCCGCGGTCGAGCAGGTCAGCGCGAACGGCGGCTGGATTCGCGCCGGGCAGTTGGTCAGCGCGATGCGGCACCTCGACCGCGGCACCGAGATCGCCGAGTTGGCGCTGCGTCACCGCGATCAGGGTGTCGTCGGTTTCGATATCGCCGGGCCAGAAGCCGGCTTCCCTCCCTCGCTCCTTCACGAGGCCTTCGATATGCTCGCGCGAGCATGTTTCCCGGCCACCGTGCACGCGGGCGAGGCGGATGGTGTCGAGAGCATCCGGAGCGCCCTGGTCGACGGCCACGCGCTGCGCCTCGGTCACGGGGTGCGGATCGCCGAGGACATCACTGTCGAACGCTCTGACGACGAGAACACCTTCGTCACCTTGGGTCGGGTCGCTCAGTGGGTCAAGGATCGCGGGGTCGCTCTCGAGACCAGCCCGAGCTCGAACTTGCAGACCGGCGCCATCGCGGCCTGGGGCTCAACGATGGCCGATCATCCCTTCGACCTGCTCTACCAGCTTGGCTTTCGGGTGACGGTCAACACCGACAACCGGCTGATGAGCGCCACGACGCTCACCCGCGAGCTGGGGCTGCTGGCCGACGCATTCGGCTACGACCTCGACGATCTCGAGACCTTCCAGCTCAACGCTGCCGAGGTCGCCTTCCTCCCTCTCGAAGACCGCGAAGACCTCATCGAGCGCATCGGCGCCGGCTTTGCTGCGGGCAGGGCTGCGTCGGCGGCCGGTCGCGACTGATGACCCTTCCTGCGATTCCCGACGCCGCAATCCAACTGGCCGCCACGGCGTTGGATTGGCGCGCCGCCGTCGAACTGGTCGGGGCGGGCCTGACGCGATCGGGCGCAGCTGAGCCCGGATATGCAGACGAGATGATCCGGATGATCGAGGAGCACGGCCCCTACGTGGTCATCGCGCCGGGGTTGGCCCTGGCGCACGCCCGGCCCGGCCCCGAGGTGCTGCGCGACGGACTCGCAGTGGTGACGCTCGCGACTCCCGTGCCGTTCGGGCATCCGCACAACGACCCGGTACTCGTGGTGCTCGGCCTCGCCGTGCACTCGCCGGATCATCACCTGGGGATGGTTGCCGAACTGGCGAACATCTTCAATGACTCGGATGCCGTCGAGCGGTTAGCCGTCGCCAGCTCGGCCGACCAGGTGCGCGACATCCTCGGCGCCGGGGTCTAGCCCGCCAAGAGCTGCTGCATTCCCGCATCAAGGTTCCCCAGAGTGGCCTGGGCTGCGGCGATCCGTTCGGCGCCGGTGCCCTGCTCCGACACCGTGTCGAGGTAGCACTTGAGCTTCGGCTCTGTCCCACTCGGCCGCACGATCACGCGCGCGCCGCCCTCCAGGTGAAAACGCAGTAAATCGCTCGGCGGGAATGCCCCGAAACCCTCGACGAAGTCGTCGACTCGCTCGACCCGGATGCCGCCGATCTGGTTGGGGAGGTCGGCTCGCAGCCGAGTCATGGTCTGCTTGATCTGCGCCAGGTCCGACACGCGGATTGAGATCTGCGACGAGGCGAACCCTCCGAACTTCTCGGCGAACTCGATGACGTGCTGGGCGAGCGTTGTGCCCGCTTCGGCAAGTTCGGTGAACAGCCCGATCACCTTCACCGCCGCCGAGATGCCGTCTTTGTCGCGCACCTTGTCGGGGTCCACCAGGTAGCCGAGTGCCTCCTCGTAGCCGAAGGCGAGGCCGCCGACCCGTGAGATCCACTTGAAGCCGGTGAGGGTTTCGACGAAGTCACGACGGTAGTGGCGGGCGATGGCTCCCAGCGCGGGTGAACTGACCAGCGAACAGGCGAAGGTCGACGCGTCGTCGTCGGCAGCATCCAACTCGCGCGCCGCCTGCCAGCCCAGCAGCCAGCCCACCTCGTTGCCGCTGAGCCGACGCCAGCCATCGGGTTCGCTCGCGTCGGGCACCCCCACCGCGAGCCGGTCGGCATCGGGGTCGTTGGCGATGATCAGCTCGGCGCCCGACGCGCGCGCAGTGTCGAACGCCAGGTCGAGTGCGCCCGGCTCCTCGGGGTTGGGGAACGCGACCGTCGGGAAGTCGGGATCCGGATGCAGCTGGGCATCCACAGTGATCGGCGCGGCGAAGCCCGCGGCGGCGAAGACGGCAGCAGCGGTCTCCCACCCGACGCCATGCATGGCGGTATAGACAACGCGCAGCCCGCTGCCGCCGCTCGTCGCAATTCCCGCGGTGGCGCGTACGTACGCGTCGACGGCTGACTCCGGTGCGGTCGCGTAGTCGGTGGCGCGCGGCAGGTCGGTGATTGATGCCGTTGCGACGCGTGCGATCTCGGCGGCGATCTGGCCGTCGGCGGGGGGGACGATCTGCGATCCGCCATCGAGGCCTCCCAGATAGACCTTGTAGCCGTTGTCTCGGGCCGGGTTATGGCTGGCCGTGACCATCACGCCGGCGCTCGCACCGAGGTGCCGCACGGCGAAGGCGAGCACCGGAGTCGGCAGAGCGCGCGGAAGCAGCGTCGCCTGCACGCCGGCACCCTGCATGAGTGCGGCGGTGTCACGGGCGAACACGCTCGAGTTGTGCCGCCCGTCGTAGCCGATCACGATCGTGGGATGCGCCCCGCGGCCCAGCAGGTATGCCGCGAGGCCGGCGGCCGCCTGGGCCACCAGCACGCGGTTCATGCGCATCGGGCCAGCGCCCAACTCGCCGCGGAGTCCGGCGGTGCCGAACTCGAGGCGCCCCGAGAACCGCTCGGCGAGGTCGGAGGCCGACGAGGTGTCGCCCGCCGCTGCCGAGGCCACCAGCTGATCGAGTTCTGCGTGGGTCACCGGGTCTGGATCCTGTGCCATCCAGGCTCCGGCTGCCGCCAACAGGTCGGTGTCGACCATCGATGCTCCCTAGAGTTGCGCCACGATGCGGGCAAGCAGTGCGCTGATCACCGGCTCGGCGTCGCGGCCAGCCTGCAGCACCTCGGTGTGACTGAGTGGCTCAGACGAGATACCTGCCGCCAGGTTGGTGATGAGCGACAGCCCGAGGATCTCCATCCCGGCTTCGCGCGCGGCGATCGCTTCGAGCGCCGTCGACATTCCGACAATGTGGCCGCCGATGGTTTTCGCCATCTGCACCTCGGCCGGAGTCTCGTAGTGCGGTCCGCGGAACTGCGTGTAGACGCCCTCGTCGAGCTCAGGTGCCACCGACCGGGCCAGCTCGCGCAGCCGTTTCGCATAGAGGTCGGTCAGGTCGATGAAGGTGGCGCCCTCGAGCGGGGATGCCGCGGTCAGGTTGAGGTGGTCGCTGATCAGCACCGGCGTGCCCGGCGTCCAGGTCTCGCGGATGCCACCGGCCCCGTTCGTCAGGATCATCGTGGTCGCGCCCGCCGCGGCGGCAGTTCGCACAGAGTGCACGACACGTCGCACACCGTGACCCTCGTAGAAGTGGGTTCTCGCGCCGATCACCAGCGCGCGCTTGCCATTCGGAAGCAGCACGCTCCGAAGCGTGCCGACGTGCCCGCTGAGGGCAGGCTTGCTGAAGCCGAGGATGTCGACGGCGGGCACCGTCGCGGTGGTCTCGCCGATCAGGTCTGCTGCCTTGGCCCAGCCGCTGCCGAGAGTCAGGGCAATGTCGTGCTTCTCGACGCCGGTGGCCTCTGCTAACTGCGCCGCTGCCTGCTTCGCGATCGCGAAGGGATCTGCACCAGGATCGTCTAACGGGTTTCCGGAATCTGAACTCTGAATGGTGCTGGCCATGCCTCTCACTCTATTCGCGGGTGAGGGGGCGATCGCGGCGCGATAGCTAGCGGTTCAGTGCCGTCGGATCGACTTCTCGAGTCTTCGACGAGAGCTCCCCGCGGGGCGTGGTCGAAAATGGGACTGTCGGAACAGAACTGCGCCAAAGAGCAGGAGTGCCGACGCGGCCACCAGACCGGGAAGCGGATCGATCCCGGTTGGCGCCAATCGAGCTGCCGCTGCTGCTGCCGCTGCTGCTGCTGCTGCCGCTGCTGCAGCGGTCTGCGCTGCCGTCGGGGTGCTGGCGACGCTCGCGCTGCGCGCTGCGC
>JBDUBG010000280.1:0-2027 GCA_040004215.1 Pseudolysinimonas sp.
TGGTGTTTCCGGGGCTTGAACTTCTGGCGATCTGGTGGTGCCTCGTCGGCAGCTACCTCCTGGGCGCGGGCCTCGGCTCGACCGTCGCGATCTTCGTCACAGAGGGCAAGCGCGAAAGCGGGGTGGTGCGCGTCGCACGCACCAGAGCGGTGACGGTCGGCGACTACGTGTCGCCATACCAATCCGCCTTCGTCTGGTTCTGCCTCGTCCTCGTCCTCGTCGCGTTCGCAGGAGATTTCTGGCTAGCGGCCGCGGTGTCACCCGCGTACCTCTCGATCGTGTCGGGCGTGCTCGCCGGTCTCTCGGTGATCACGCTCATCGTCTACCAAGTCGTCGCGCACCGGGCGGTTACGCGAGGAGCTCTGGCCGGCACGCCGCTCGAACTTGCCTGGGATGACGCGTTGCGTTCCTATGCGCTGGTCAATCTGAGCGGAATGGTCGGCGTCATCGCGCTCTATTCGCTCGTGGCCTACGACACCCTGACGCTCGTCGCCACGCCCCAGATCGCATCTCAGACGATCTACGGCGCGTACGTCGGACTCTTGCCGATCGCGGCAACGGTCGGCATTTTTACCTTCATCGTCGTCATCACGAGCATCCACTCACGGCAGCACTTCCTTCGCCGACTCTGGCCGGAGCTCGCCCCGGCCGCCGACCCGCATCGGTCAGAAGTTCCCACCGACCTCATGGGTACCGGTAGCCGACGATGATCAGCATCGACACGTCGTCGCCGACCCCGCCGTTCGAGCAACTTCGGGTGCAACTGATGAACCAGATCAAGTCGGCCGAGCTCGCGGGCGGAACGCGGTTGCCGACCGTGCGCAAGCTCGCCGAAGACCTGGGGCTGGCTCCGAACACGGTGGCACGCACATATCGCGAACTCGAGGCGGATGGTTTCATCGCAACCCGGGGCCGAAACGGATCATTCATCACTCCGCAGGGCGATCCCGCGCACCAGCAGGCACAGGAGGCCGCCCGCACCTTCGCCGACCGGATTCGAAAGCTCGGCGTCCCCGCAGCTGAGGGGATCGCCTACGTGACCGCCGCGCTCGAGGCGGAGTCGGCTTGACAGGCGTTTGCTCTCGCAGCGCCCAACCTTCCCGGCGTGCTCGGAGCATTGCTTACCGGCTCCCGTTCTAGAATCGTCGCGACTGCGCCGCATCGGGTGGCCGGTCGAGGAGGATCATGCGTCGCGTCGGGCTCCCGGTCATCGCGGTGGTGGCGCTCGCTGTGGCGCTCGCTGGCTGCGTGCCGACGGCGGCAACGCCGACCACTTCGACGAAACCGACCAGCACCAGCACCAGCACCAGCGCGCCAGCACCCACGATCAATCTGAACGGTACGGCCAACCAGAACCTTGCCTACTTCGACGAGGTCAACAAGAAGTTCATCGCCCAAGGTGGTGACCTCAGCGGTCGACCGTTCATCGACAACCTGGTGAAGGCCGGATTCCCCAAGGCCGACATGGAACTCACTCCCGATCGCACCACGGTCAATCTCGCCGCAGACAACATCTCGTTCTCGATCCGACTGGGCGCCAGCTGTCTGATCGGTCAGTACGGCAACACCGGCTACGCCAGCACCGTGCAGAAGCTGCTCTCGACGAGCCGCTGCCTGGTCGGCACCACGCGAAAAATCGACTGGTGATGGCCTCGCTCTGAGCGAACGCGATTTCTGGCCTTCGCGCGGCCATCACCGCTGCCGTCTCGGCGGCGGGAGCATTCGGCGCAACTTAGACTGACTCCCATGGCCGAATTTATTTACTCGATGGTGCGCGCCCGCAAGGCGGTCGGCGAGAAGCTCATCCTCGACGATGTGACCATGTCGTTCTTCCCCGGAGCGAAGATCGGAATGGTCGGCCCCAACGGCGCCGGCAAGTCGACGATCCTGAAGATCATGGCAGGGCTTGACATCCCGAGCAACGGCGAAGCGAAGCTCAGCGCTGGCTACACGGTCGGCATCCTGATGCAAGAGCCAGAGCTCGACGAGACCAAGACCGTGCTCGAGAACGTGCAAGAGGGCGTCGG